>NZ_JBIPKI010000002.1:0-179648 GCF_044068515.1 Desulfurivibrio nitratireducens | reverse complement strand
CAACTGCCGTCAAAGATATGCACAGGCCTATCTATAAAACGGGAACAGCATCAAGGGCAGCCATCGCCACAGAGTTTCCATCACGCCTAATTGTTCCTGTTAAGGCAACTTTGACCAATGAAACTTATCAACACCTCCAGGAAGAGTACAGGAGTGATGACGTAGAAATTTTTGGAGGTCATGTTTCTAGCTATAACAGTAACACCTACAAAGGGCGGATTTATATTAAAGATATTGGGAGACCAGTAAGCTTTGAGCTTGCACCCAACGCTAGGAACTATGATTCAGTTTCAATCATTACAAGTAGCCTAGACGCGAATGCAGTAAGGAGGCATAGTCCTGAATTAAGTTTGATTTATTGCCATGCTTATAAAAATGAAAGTAAGTCAGGTTACTTGAAAAGCTTGACCATTACTCATGTCATGATAAATGACCCGAGGTGAATTTAACAAATTGCGAGAAGGTTCTAAGTATGCCAAAACAAAACATAGCTGACATTACGTTGGTTGAAATACAAAACCTTATAGACAATGGCGTTTGTGAAGGAAAAAATATTGAATACAAAGGTCAATTGCCAGAGAAATTCTGACCGTGATAAAATTAGATTTCTCTCAACCGTGTCATCTTTTGCAAATTCAAGCGGTGGCGATATTGTCTATGGCATTCAAGAAGCAGAAGGAAAACCAGTATCTGCGAATGGGGTAAACGTTAAGAATATTGATCAAGAAAAATTAAGACTAGAGCAACTGATTCGAAATGGCATAGAGCCAAGCATACCAAATGTGCAGATACACACTATCCATATAGCAGAAGACAGATATATTGTCGTAATCAGACCGCACAAAAGCTGGAGTAGTCCACACAGAGTTTCTTTAAATGACCATTCAAAATTTTACGGCAGAAATTCGGCAGGCCGGTATCCATTTGACGTGGGCGAACTTAAAACAGCGTTTTTACTAACTGAGAACATCTCAAACCGTATACGCAATTTTAAGGCCGAGAGAATAACAGCCGTATATAGCAACAGCACTCCTTATCCATTGAAAAATGGAGCAAGGGTAATGATGCATTTTATTCCTCTCTCTTCTTTCTCACAACAAGATTTTCTTAGCATTGATGAGTGTCGTACACAACAGACCAATTTGCGTCCACTAGGTGGTTCTGGCTGGAACTCAAGAATTAATTTAGATGGCTTTCTCAATTATAGTGGTGGAGTAGATGGCTCATGTGAAGCATATACTCAGTTATATCGTACTGGCGTTATTGAGACAGTGTGCACTATTGAACCGTGGAACGACCAATTGATCATTCCAAGTACATGGATTGAGGAGCAAATCCTAAGCACATTTCCCATGTATTTGCGATCCTATGAAGCGTTGAGTGTTGAAACTCCTTTTTTTGTTTTCCTAACTTTTATCGGAGTAAAGGAATATAATTTTGCTGTAAAATACAGTCCATTCCGTCAAACAAACACAGTTGATCTGGATCTCATTCAATTACCAGAAATCATAATCGAAACATACGATACCGAAGCCCAAACAATTCTCAGGCCTTTATTTGATATGGTCTGGAATGCCTGGGGGTACGACAAGTGCTATAACTATAATGAAGAAGGAAATTGGGTGATAAGATAATTTTTATTGAAATTAATTAAAGGAACCACATATCAAGTCAATTCAGGCGACGGGAATGGATGTGGGACGCTGGCGCGATATGCTCTCATTTGCCCGCACCTGATTTCTGTCGTAAGCGAACTTACGCTGGAGGGGTGAAATGATCAAACTACCCGATTTCGTAACCAAGGGAGAAATGGCCCGCCTGATCCCGGTGGTCGCCGACACCGGCCGCGAACAGCGGGCCGCTTCGGTTCTGCTGGCTGCCTTCCGGGGGGTGCATGAGTTCCGGCAGGCGATGCTAGCTTCCCTGGGCATCCGGGTCGGGAAGAGGGCGGAGCTTCAGGCCTGGACCGAGGTGGCCTTCCAGGCAGAGCCCAAGTGCCCCAAGTCCGAGCGCCCCGACGGCCTGCTGGTCCTGCACACCGGCAAAAAGCAGTGGCGGGCCATTATCGAGGCCAAGATCGGCAACTCGGTCATCGGGGAAGAGCAGTTGCGGAATTATCTGCAAATCGCCAAGCAGAACAAGATCGATGCGGTGATCACGGTTTCCAACCAGTTTGTGGCCCTGCCCACCCATCATCCGGTCAAGGTGCCGAAGAATCTGTTCAAGGGCGTCGAGCTGTATCACTGGTCCTGGATGTACGCCGTCACCCAGGCCACCTTGCTGCTGGAGCAAAACGCCATCGAGTCCGCCGATCAACACTTCATCCTGGAAGTGGCCCGGCGCTACCTCAGCCACGACTCCTGCGGCATAACCCGCTTCACCAGCATGAATAAGGAATGGAAGGATGTCGTCGGCAAGGTCAAAAGCGGGGCGCTTCTGGGCAAAAATACGGAAGAGGTGCAGAACACCGTCTCCAGTTGGCACCAGGAGCAGCGCGACCTGTGCCTGGTGATGAGCCGCCGCCTGGGCGAGGCGGTGAAACTCAAGCTGCCCCGCGCCCACAGTATCGACCCGGTGGTTCGCCTCAAGAACGACTGCGAGGACCTGGCCAAGGACAAGGTGCTGAAATGCACCCTGGAAATTCCCAACGCGGCCACCGATGTCGAGGTGATGGCCAACCTGATGAGGCGGACCATCACCTGTTCCATGAAGTTGCTCGCGCCCCAGGACAAAAAGCGCACCAGCGCCCGGGTCAACTGGCTAACCCGGCAACTGGCCAAGGCGGACCCCGAAGGGATGTACATCAAGGCCCTGCGGCCGGGCCGGGCCGAAGAGACCCAGGCCCCGCTGGCGGCGGTCCTGGCCGACCCGGCGGTGCTGGATTTGCCAAACAGCGCCGTGGCGCCGAATGCTTTCGAGATATTTTACATGGTGGACCTGGCCGGGCGCTTCGGTGGCAATAAGATTTTCATCGACGAACTGGAAACGGCCGTGCCCCGCTTCTACGAACAGGCCGGCCAAAAACTCCGCGCCTGGGTACCCCCACCCCCCAAAATCCACCGCCGCGACCCGGTAGCCACCGAGGAAGAACCCGAAACAGGCGAACCCGCCGAGACCCAGGCTGACTGTGAAAATTAGCCAAGCACGCACTAAAAAGCTTTTCTCGTGACCCTAAAAGGAGGCCATCATGCAAATCGACTTCCATCACGGCACGGTTTACGTCATTGCCCGTTATGCCGGGTTCGGGCATCGGGAGGCGGCGGTTGTTGCTTACTGTTCGCAGTATGTGGATGACGCCACCAACAGCGGCATCATCCACTTTACCAACGGGGCCATGTATCAGCGGACCAGTTCGGCCCATAAAACCCTGGACTACCGCAACTTCAGAAAACTGGCCAACTGCTATGTCTGGATTCCCTTTCACTTCCTGCCGGGCAACGGCGGCAAGCGGGCCGGGGAAAATCCCGATGGCACCTTCATCGACAAGATCATCTGCCGGCCGGACAGCCCGGTGGCCCACGATATGCTCAGCGAATGCATCCGGCAACGGGACAACCTGCAAGGGCTGCACCGCCTGGGGATCGCCATGCACGTTTACGCCGATACCTGGTCCCACCAGGGCTTTGCCGGCGTCAGCCACCAAGTCAACAACATCGCGGCCCTTGACCGGCAGGGCAAGCCGGACCCTGAACTGAAAGGGCGGCTGAAGCGCCTCTTTGGCAACATCTTCAACGACGCGACCAGCAGCTTCGTGGGCGGCACCCTGCCGCTGGGGCACGGCGCGGCGCTGAGCCATCCCGACCGGCCCTACTTCAAGTGGAGCTACCGCGACCACCAGGACCAACTCGTCAAGCGAGACAACCCGGCGCAGTTCAGCGCCGCCGCCCACGCCATGTGTAAGGCCATGCAACGGTTCCGGATCGGCGACGCGGATGCCCGGCCCCCGGGACTGCCCAACGAGGCCCGGGACAAAATCAACCACCTGCTGCAAACCCTGACGGACCCCGCTGGCGACAGCCGGCACCAGCAATGGCTGGCCCGGATCAAAGACGGTTACTTCGACTTCCCACCGGTAACGCTGGACTACCGGCCAAAGGGGGTGAAATCATGGAAAGACGAAGCTTTGCAGACCCGCAAAGCAAAAGACCGGCAAAAAGATCGCTTTCCCTACCATCCCTCTTTCCTGGGCAGCGACTGGAAACACTTCCACGACGCCTTGCTCGCCCACCGCTACTCGGTAATCCGCAAAATCCTCCCACGCTACGACATCTGCGCGGCATGATCCGGGTCGACAATCAGCAACTTGCAAAGAGAGCGCGCCGATGCCACTGACGCTAGCAAGGGGCAGCATAATGCGGTAAGATCAATCGAAGAGACAATCGCGGTACATTTTCAGGAGAATAACCATGCAATTTGCCGTGGAGAAAGATGATGAGACAAAGGGAAATCATAAAAATCCTGCACGACTATAAGCAGGAACAGGCAAAACAGTACGGCATCCTCGCCATCGGTGTTTTCGGGTCCGTCGCCCGTGATGAAGCGGCGGACGACAGCGATGTGGATGTGGTGGTCCGGGTTGCCAAGCCCGATCTTTTTCTCCTGGCCGGCCTCAAGTACGAGCTGGAAGAGCGACTGCACCGGCCCGTTGACATCGTCGCCTACCGGGAGAACATGAACCGATTCCTCAAAAAGAAAATCGACGGGGAGGCAATATATGCCTGACCAGGAACTCGTCTTGGAAGTTTTACGGCAAATTGAAGAAGCCGCCGAAAGAGTCGTCACCCGTTTTGAGCCGATCAAACAGGTGTCCGATTTCACCGGCAGCGCCGCCGGAATTGAAAAGCTCGACGCCATCTGCATGATGCTGATTGTCATCGGAGAGTCGCTGAAAAACCTGGACAAAATAACCGGCGGAGAACTCCTGTCCCGCTACCCCGAAGTGGACTGGAAAAAAGCCAAAGGAATGCGGGATATTATCACCCACCACTACGCGGACATAAGCGCCGAAGCGGTTTATTACACCTGTCAGGACAAAATCCCGCAACTCCTGGCAACAATCAAAAAAATACGCGCGGAGTTGGGTCTATGAGGAAACTGTTTCCAAAATGGAAATAGTTCAACAGGAGTTTAACCGCAGCGAGCCATTCATAACACCATAACAACGTAAAATCAATGTTTTGCTAACCGTAAAACCGTAAGACCCCTCAGGCCTGGCCCCCGAAAACACTTTTTCTCTTTGTTTTTGCAAAAATTATTCATTTTTTACTTGACAGCGTGAGCCCCTACTTAATAAGCTGGGGCATGGCACACATACACAAAAAAATCAAAAAAGGCAGACCCTACTACTACCTGCGGGAGACCGCCCGGGTGGATGGCAAGCCCAAGGTGGTCAACCAAGTCTATCTCGGCAGCCCCGAGCGGTTGTTGGAGCTGGCCAAAGGCGCTGGCAGCCGGGAGGTCGAGCGCATCCAGGTCCAGGAGTTCGGCTCGTTGTGGCTGGCCGAGCTGCTGGACCGGGAGATCAACATCGCCGGTTTGGTCGATTCGCTGCTGCCGCCGGCGGAGCGCAAAGGTTCGCCTTCGGTGGGGGACTATTTTTTCTATGCCATCGCCAACCGGATGGTGGCCCCCAAATCCAAACGGGCCTTGGCGGAGTGGTATCGCACCACCGCCATCCAGCAGATCCGGCCGGTGGCCCTAGATGCGCTGAACTCCCAGGCCTACTGGAAGCAGTGGGAGAAGATGGACAGCGCCAAGCTTGCGGTGGTGGCCGATCTCTTTTTCCGTAAGCTGGCGGAACGGGAGCCCTCATCGGCGGATGCAGTGATGTTCGACACCACCAACTATTACACCTTTATGGCCGGCAACACTTCTTCGGAACTGGCCCAGCGCGGCCGGAACAAGGAGGGGCGGCACTGGCTGCGGCAAGTCGGGGTGGCCCTGCTGTTGGCCAGAGACAACCGGTTGCCGCTGTTTTATCGCGAGTATGAAGGCAACCGGCACGACTCCAGGGTTTTCCTCAAGCTGGCCCAAGAGCTGTTCGAGGTCGCCGGCCGGAATGGACAGGGCACCATGACCATTGTTTTCGACAAGGGAATCAACGCCGAGGAAAATATCGCCGCCATCGACGCCAATGACCGGCTCCATTTCGTCACCAGTTACTCGCCTCATTATGCCGAAGATCTGATCCACGTGGACCGCAAACACTTCCAGGTAGTCGATACCGCCAAGAACCGGCAGCTCAAGGCCAAGGGCCGCGAGGATGACCTGCTGCTGGCCTGGCGGACCAGTCGGGAGTTGTGGGGTCGGGAGCGCCACGTGGTAGTCACCTACAACCCCCGCACCGCCACCAAGCAGCGCTATGCCTTCGAACAAAAAATGCTGCGTTTGGAGGAAGAGGTGCATCTGATGCGCCACAAGGTCAACGGCCAGGCGGTCCAGTGGCGCAATCCCGATGCGGTGCGGGAACGTTATCTCAGCCTCTGCCGGGAGTTGCACCTGCCGGACGATCTCTACCTGGTGGAGCTGTATCGAGACGGTAAGCGTTTACGGATGAACTGCCGCAAGAACCACTATCGGATCGGCCGCCATCTCGATTACTTCGGCAAGAACATTCTGGTCACCGATCACCCCGACTGGAGTACCGACGAGATCGTCCAGGCCGGCCTGGACCGCTATGTGGTGGAGCAGAGCTTTCGCCAGAGCAAGGATCACGAGATGGTGGCCATGCTGCCCCTGCGGCACTGGACCGACGGCAAGATCAGGTGCCATATCTTGACTTGCGTGGTGGCCCTGGCCTATCTGCGCCTGCTGGAGATCCGTCTGGCCCGTAACGGGCTCAGGATCTCCGCCGCCGAGGCCATGGAGAGCATGCGCACCCTGCATTCCTGCCTGCTCTGGCCGACCGGGGCACGAAAGGCCCAACGCCGCCTGGAGGAACCCAACGAAAAACAGGCGGCAATTCTCCAGGCTTTGGGCTATAAGGTGGTGAATGGGGTCTTACGGTCTGAACAGGAATAACTTTTTGAATATGCGTTATTTTGTCGCTTAAGAATGGACTGAGTGGTTAAACTCCTGTTTGAGCTGCATACTCCCAGGCACGGCATCCACGCCACCGCCCGTCTGGAGGGCGGTGAATTCGTCGTCCAGGCCGGCTCCCAATCGCGCGGCACCTGGGCCGGCAAGGGAACCGGGCACACCAGCTACAGCAAACTGCTCGCCGAGCTGGTGACCACCGGGGTACTCTCCTCCCAAAATGGCCGCTGCCTCTTCACCGAAAACTACGCCTTCAAAAGCCCCAGCGCGGCCGCCGCCGTAGTCAACGGCCGCCCGGCCAACGGCACCATCGAATGGAAACTCCAGGCCACCGGCCAAACCTACAAGGAATGGGAAGCCGAAAACCTGAACCAGGAAGGGTAACAGTTTGTCGTCAGTAAAGAATTCTGCTTCATGCCTGCTCCCGTACCTGTTCGACGTTCACACCCAGCGCGGCGGCCCATTTTTCCAGGGTGGCGCGGCGGGGCTTTTTGCCCGGGGCTTCCTGTTGGGAGACGGCGGCTTGCTTAACATGCAAGCGCCTGGCCATTTCCTCTTGCGTAATCCCGAGATGCTCCCGCCAGGCCCGTAACAGGCTGTAATTTTTCTTCACCACCAGGCCCACGACCTCATGGGGAATGGTGGCGGTCGGCCCGATAAGCCGCATGAAATCCTGATAGGGCACCACGGCAAAAACCGGCTTCCCGTGCGCCATTATGGTCTGGTAGTTAATATGTGCGCTCATCGCGTTTTTTCACCTCCTGAACGGTGATAATGGTAACGGTTTCTTCGCTGACATTAAAAAACACCCGGTAGCGGCCTATTCTGAGCCGGTACTGGTATTCATGATTTGTAAGATGTTTGACGTTTTGGCAGTCGGGCCACGAGGCCAAAGAGTCCACCGCATCAAAGATAAATTCCGCCACTTGCGGGTTACGAAGTTTGCGAAGCTGACGGTAAGCTTTCGGCGTCCACTCGATCCGGTTCATGCTTATTTAGCATAAGCTATAGATAAGTCATTGGCAAGATGTTTTATCCAGGTGATTAATGCCAAAAATCCCTGAAAGACAAAAGAGCGGGAGTATTGTTGGGATGTGGCGGAACAACGCCTACACCATACAACTAAAACCAAAAGAAGGATCAATTAGAGACGATGAACGACTCGGAACTGCTGATCTATCAGGATAGCGATGGCAAGATCAAAATCGATGTCCGCCTGGAGGACGAGACGGTCTGGCTGAACGCAGGCGCATCTTTTTGATTTGTTTCAGAAATCGAAAGCTAACAACTAGCAAGCCATTCGATCACAAAGAGCAAAAAATGATCATCAAGTCGTGTTGTCGGGCATAGCTGACCGACAAATATGCGATAAAAGAAACAGCGAGGGCCCCATGGCCAAAATGGAAACGGCTAAAAAAGCAAGAGGCTGAATGAACCCCACCGCTCCCATCATCTCCAAGGTCTGGAGTTTCTGCACCACCCTGCGCGACGACGGGGTGAGCTACGGCGACTACCTGGAACAGCTTACCTACCTGATCTTCCTGAAGATGGCCGATGAGTATGCCCAGCCGCCCTACAACCGCGATGTCGGGATTCCGCCCCAGTATCAGTGGCCGACCCTGAAGACCAAGCGGGGGGCCGAACTGGAAGTCCATTATGTGGAGCTGCTGCGGGAGCTGGGCACCCGCAAGGGGATGCTGGGCCAGATCTTCACCAAGGCCCAGAACAAGATCCAGGACCCGGCCAAGCTCTACCGGCTGATCGACATGGTGGACAGCACCCGCTGGGCCACCATGGGCGCCGACGTCAAGGGCGACATCTACGAAGGGCTGCTGGAGCGCAACGCCGAGGATACCAAGTCCGGGGCGGGCCAGTACTTCACCCCCCGGCCGCTGATCCGGGCCATGGTGGAGTGCGTGCGACCGGAGCCGCTGAAGACCATCGCCGACCCGGCCTGCGGCACCGGCGGCTTCTTCCTGGCCGCCTACGATTTCATCAGCAACCCGGCCAACTACAAGCTGGACAAAGCCCAGAAGCTGTTTTTGAAGCACGAAACCTTTTACGGCAACGAGATCGTGGCCAGCGCCCGCCGGCTTTGCCTGATGAATATGTTTTTGCATAACATCGGCGAGATCGACGGCGAGAGCGCCATCTCTCCCACCGACGCCCTGGTGGCGTCCAGCCCCCGTACCTTCGACTTTGTTTTGGCCAACCCCCCGTTCGGCAAGAAAAGCTCGATGAGCTTCACCAACGATGAGGGCGAACAGGAAACCGATGAGCTGACCTACAACCGCCAGGATTTCTGGGCCACCACCTCCAACAAGCAGCTTAACTTCGTCCAGCACATCCGCACCATGCTCAAGATCACCGGCCGGGCCGCGGTGGTGGTGCCGGACAACGTGCTGTTCGAGGGCGGGGCAGGGGAGACCATCCGTCGCAAGCTCCTGGAAAACACCGATCTGCACACCATCCTGCGCCTGCCCACCGGCATCTTCTACGCCCACGGAGTCAAGGCCAACGTTATCTTCTTCGACAACCGCGAGGCCAGCCCCAACCCCTGGACCAAAGAGGTCTGGTACTACGACTACCGCACCAACATTCACCACACCTTGAAGAAAAAGCCCCTGAGCTTTGCCGATCTGGCCGAATTCATCCAGTGCTATAACCCGCAAAACCGCCACCAGCGGCAAGCCACCTGGGATGCCGCCAAGAACCCCGAAGGCCGCTGGCGCAATTTCAGTTATGAAGAGCTGATCGCCCGCGACAAGACCAGCCTTGATCTCTTCTGGCTCAAAGACAAAAGCCTCACCGACCTCGACAACCTGCCCGAACCTGACGAACTGGCCGAGGAGATCATCGAAAACCTGGAGGCCGGCTTGAACAGCTTCCGGGCGGTACTGGCGGGTTTGAATGGCCATGCCGCCCCGGACGTTGCCAAGCGTTAGATGCCCCAAAAGGGCCAGAACTATTTTTGTGCGGGCCGGGGAGGCTTCGGAAGGAGGCCTCTAAAAAACGGTTTCGCCCCCTTGCTCCTTGCCCTTGGGCGAGCGGCTCGGTTCAGCTCGATCGGCTTCAGATGAGGGCCAGGAAAAGGATGGCCAGGGTCAGCAGGAAAATCAAGGGAACCATCATAGTTTTACCGGTGACGCCGTCTTCTTCCAGCGCCTTGGAGAGCAGTATCCTGTAGGTGGCGTAGATCGAGGCGAAAAGACCGCCCAGTACCGTCAGGATCTGCAAAACATGGGTTTTGTCCTGGCTCATCAGCCGGAATTCGCCGGGGCTGACCGGCAGGTTGAACATCTCCTTGATGTTGGGAACTACTAGATAGGCTTCGCTGACAAAAATGCCGAAATGAACGGCCATATAGCCCCCGAGGATCAACGGGATAAAGCCGTAGCCCAACATCGACAAGAGGAACTGCCGGTTGATGCCGGTGTACCAGGCCTGGGTCTGGACCATCAGATAGTAGGCCATCTGGAAGAGGGCGATGGTGGCAAAAAAGATCAGGCTGCTGATCAGCGCCTGGGGCAGGACTACGCCGCCAACCGCGAAAGTTTCGCCCAGCCGGCCGGATAATTCGGCCAGTTGGTTGTAAAGGAGAAAAGGAAAGAAAATCGCCCCCAGCGAGACAATCAGAAAACTGTCCGCCCGGCGAGGGGTCTCCAGGTTCCAGAGTTCCTGGGGAGCAAGCCGCAGGTTGAGATGTATGGAACGGTTGTTGCATTTCTTGATGCATTCTCCGCAGAGAATGCAGTCGCGGTTGTTATCGACCAGATAGGGATGGCGAAACATCGGACAACCGGGTTTTTCAGAGCCGCCTTTATAACAGAAATGATCTTGGCAGCGGTTCAGGCAGACATGGCGGTTGGAGCGCAGTTCGAGAATGGACGGCATCGCGAATATGGCATTGATTGCCCCCAACGGGCAGAGATAGCGGCACCAGGCCCGACGGGATAAAATTGCGCTGGTGACGGTCGAACCAATGGCAACGACTAGAATGATCCAACCGGTAAGGACCGGGTTCTGGTGGGCTTTCCAGACGATTTCCACCCACAGCACCAGGATGCAGAGTACTGCCATGATCCAGCCGGAATACTCCTTGATCAGTTGCGGCGTTCTCCGCTGGGGCTTAACGATGGCTCGCAGCGCGGTTCCCGGCATTGCCAGGGTGCAGACGCTGCACCAGATCCGCGCCATAAAGAAGAAGGAAAAAAAGAGCAGCGGCCAGCCGATCCCCCAGCTCAGCGTAATGCCGAGATTGTGGCCGGCATCTCTTGGCCCGAAAAACAGGGTGAGGACGGTGACCGTCAGGAAGAGACCGACCGCGATGCGGGGAATCGCCGGATAGGCCCGGCTCTGCAGTATTTTTCTCACCAGGGGCAAGCGCAGCAGGTTGAATTCCCATTTCCCTTCGGTTTTCGGCAATCCCAGCAAAATGTTGTCGGAAAGGATCTCATCCTGGCGGGCAAGCATAACCGCTCGGCGGATTACGCTGGACAGCTCGGTCAGGTTTCCCGGCCAGTCGTAGTTCATCAGCAGGCCCAGGGTTTCCGGGGGGACAGTGGTGATATTCTTGCGATATTCCCGGCTGTAGCAGCGGAGATAATGTTCGATCAGCCGGGGCAGGTCACGCTTATGTTCCCGCAAGGCCGGGACATGGAAATGTTGACGCTGAAGGATCTCCATCAGCTCCGGCAGGATCTTGCCGCTGCTCTCCAGGGTTTTAAGGCTGTGTTCGCTGACAAAGGCAATCCGCGCCTGCATGGCAATGAGTTCATCGCTATCGACATGGGAAAAGGCCTGGCGGTTGATGGCCCTGACAAGCTTCCCTTGCAGCTCCAGGCTCAGCAGGCTGAAATTCCAGAGGACCACGGTGCCGCCGGCGCAGCGCTCAAAGACTCCCGTCTGCCGGGCCTTGGCAAAGGGGGATGAGTCCTTTTTGCTGCCGAACAGCAATTTCCCCAGCAGGAAAGGATCCTGCTCCTGCAGGTCGATTTTTTCGTAGTGGCCTTCCGAACGATTTCCCTGATTATGAATCTGCCGGGCAATCAGGGTTTTACCGGTACCGGCTTCACCGGTGAGCAGGTACGGGTCGCTATTGGTCGCGAACCGATTAATGGCATCTTCGGTCATTTGGGCCGTTTTCGATTCAAAGACCGGTCCGGATTTTTTTTCCCGGCGACGGCGCTTGTAGCGCGACAGGTTCTGCTGTTTTAAGAGGATAATTTCATCGACGGAGGTATTGTGGTCGGCCCCCTGGATGGCGGCGCTTTCCGCCTGATCAACCCAGGCCAGCCGCAACCGCTCGGCCAAGGCGGAATCGAGCTGTTTATGGATGAGGCTGTTGCTCAGCAGCCGCAAATGAAAAGACCGCTTGTCGATACAGATAAGCAGCGTATCGCTCAGAACCTTGGCGCTGACCGAACGGGGTTTGCCGGTCAGCAGACCGGTTTCGCCGAAATGGCCGCCCTGGGTGATCCGGCCGACCACGATGCTGGAACCCCCCTCCAGCTCCATGATAAGTTCGACTTCCCCGAGCGCGACAAGATAAAATGTGGTGCTTTCATCTCCCTGACGATAGATATATTCGCCTTCCGAAATTATCTGAGTTCGGCAGACCTCGGCGAATTTATCCAGTTCGGCGGTCCCGACTTGCTGAAAAAGCATCATCTGCTGAAGGTTCTGGACTATCAGCTGTTTTTTCATGGCCGGCTTAACCCCATAATGCGGCCAGGCCCATTCCCGAAATCATTAATATCGATCACCTTTATGCAACCTGAAATCCACTTGCGACTGAAGATGATTATATCCGAGGCCAATATCCCGATCACGACGGCAACTGATTTTTTTGTGCTCAAATTGAGTACGTCAACGTAATAGATTCAGGCCAGGGCAGTGCTCTGGCGTCCTGGCTATGGAATGGAGCCGATTATCCTTTATAAAGGACAATTCAACATTTTAAGCCGCATGTGTCTAGGTGCTCAGGCCGCGCCAGCCGCCGCAATTTAATCTTCAGATTGCTTAATTAACTGTACTCGTTGTGGTATCCATAGCGCAATTTAAAAGGGAGCGGCATTAGGACGTCTTCCAGCGATGGAGGCCTGAGAGCCTTGCTTGACTCTGTTTTGGCGGCACGATATCGTTATGACTGGCAGGGCGATGGTTGGTTTTTGCGCCGCCGGTCCTCTGGGTTATGGTCAGTGGCGCGGAACAGGACCGGCGCTTGTTGCCATGGAGCATCGTCCTGGTTGAGCTCGACATCGCATTGAAGGAGTATAATCTTATGCCTCGGATCGACATGGCTCGGATCGGCAAGATCATGTTCCAAGGCCTGATGGCCGCGCTGCCTGTTTTTCTGACCCTCTATATTCTCTACTGGCTGATCTGGAGCGCCGAAAACATTCTCGGCGCCTTTTTCCGGATCCTTCTCCCCGAGGGGTGGTACATCCCGGGTATGGGCTTGCTGGTGGGACTGGCGGCGATCTTCCTGCTCGGCATGTTTCTCAATGCCTTTCTAGTGCGCCAGGCCCTGGAACTGAGCGAATCGGTGATGAACCGCATCCCGCTGGTAAAGATGCTCTACGGCTCGGTCAAAGACCTTATCGCTTTCTTTGCCCATAAACGCGAACAGCGGTTCGACCAGGTCGTTACCGTCGATCTGAATTTCGGCGGAGTTCCGATGCGGATGATCGGCTTTGTGACCCGCACCGATTTTAACGACCTGCCGCCCGGTATCGGCACTGAGGGAGAAGTCGCCGTCTATCTCCCCTTAAGCTACCAGATCGGGGGCTATACGGTGATCGTGCCGCGCTCGCTGGTGCGCCCGATCGAAATCTCCACCCACCGGGCCATGGGCTTCGTGGTGACCGCCGGGATGTTCTCGGACAGGGGAGGGCCGATCCATTATCCCCCGAA
Organism: Desulfurivibrio nitratireducens; assembly: GCF_044068515.1. NCBI lineage: Bacteria > Pseudomonadati > Thermodesulfobacteriota > Desulfobulbia > Desulfobulbales > Desulfobulbaceae > Desulfurivibrio > Desulfurivibrio nitratireducens. The sequence goes on along the minus strand of NZ_JBIPKI010000002.1, from coordinate 165,698 downwards.
GGATAACCAACCCCCGCAGCCCTGAGAGGGGCGGCATCGGAACTGCTGGCGATTCGCGCCGATTTAAACCAATTTGCACGGAGGAAAGAGAGGATGAGCAGAACAGCCATGGTGCTGGCGCTGTTGCTATGGTCGGTGCTGCCGCTTTACGCGGACGAGCATGGCGCCATTGCCAGCCAGGTCCTTGCCAAGTCAAGCGCCAGTTGGGATGGCACCATCCTGCCCGCCTATCCTGACGGGCAGCCCGAGATAACCATCCTGCGGATCCGGGTCCCGGCCGGGGCTGAACTGCCGATGCACTATCATCCGGTGATCAATGCCGGGGTGCTGCTCAGCGGCGAGCTGACCGTGGTTACCAATGAGGGGGAGACTCTGCAGCTCCAGGCCGGGGAGGCGATTATCGAGGTGGTGGACAAGTGGCACTATGGCAGGAACGAGGGCGGTGAGGCGGCGGAGATCATCGTTTTCTACGCCGGCAGCAGCGATGGCGGGCCGGTCACCGTGACCCAACCTTAGACCGGGGACTTGGCGATCAGGCAATTTGGGCCGGGGCTTGGGGGAAGAATAGAGGAAATTTGGCAAATTGAGGAGCGGTCCGGGGCCTAAGATCCCCGGACCGCCAAGGTCCGCATAGCGGTACTACTTGTGGCTACTTCTTTTGGGTGTGCCTGAACAGCGGCTGGGAAAGGACGTAGTCCCGATCCTTGGCCGCTTCATGACAAGCCATGCATCCCTGGGGATCCAGGCCCAGCGAATTGCCTTCCGGATCGAAGGCGCCCCATTCCCAGCCGCCGGTTTCCGTCATCTTGGAATTCTTCTTCATGACCGGAAAAAAGGCGATTTCCCCTTCGTTGAGAATGCCGCCGCTCCCCTCGATCTTGTAAACCGAATCGACGATGATGGTGCCGTCCGGGTAAACTTCGCCTTTCTTGAAGGCCTTCAAGCCCTTGTCATTGATGTAAAAGTGGTGGATGCCGTAGAGGTCATGGGTTTGGTCCGTGATGACCAGGGAACCGATGTGCTCGTATTTCCGCCAGTCATCCGGCAGGGTTAATTCGCCGTGCTTGCCGGCCATTGCCGCAGTCCCGATCATTACCAGTGCTACCGCCAGAAGTGCAATTCTTTTCATCTTTTCCCTCCTCATTATGAGATTAGCAGACGCGATCCGCGTTTTCTCGCGGATCTTTTACCTGACAGAGAGATTATAGCAGGTTGATCGCCGGACACATAGTGTTGATTCTCAATTTTATGACAGGCTGGAGAGGCGGGCAACCAAAAACCAACACAGGAGAATCACCGATGAGTAATTTCTTGCGCAACCGCCGCTCCACCTTCTTTTAAGCCGGGGCCGCCCGAGCCCTTCTGCCGGTTTTTCCGGCCTTAACCCATGACATTGGTTGAGAAGATTCAATCTTTCGCCTCTTGCCGAGGCGGTGGCTGCGACAATTTGTCTCATTGACTGTCACGATGTGGGCCATTAGGATCGTGCATATGTGAGGGCCACATTGTGGCATTAAGCCTGCGGGCAAGCAATCCAGCAAGAGGGGATGTGATCATGGATCAGACGAAACAGGAAACCAGAATTTCAACAAACAGCAAGGGGGTTGATCTCTCCCGTCGTGAAATGCTGATTGGGGCCGGCGCGTTGATGGCCGGGGCGGCGATTTCGCAACTGGGTCTGGTTAACTCGGCCATGGCGGCTAAAGTAAGTAGCGGGGCAGAGGGGTGGCCCTGGCCCTACGAAAAAGTGGACCCGGCCCAGGCGGGAGAAACCGCCTACCATCACTGGTACAAGGTTTTCTGTTCCCAGGCCGTTACCACCGGCCTGTTTGAGCAGTTGCGGGAAAGCGTGGGCGAGCCATGGACCAACTTCCCCATCGAGTCAATCAGCTTCGGTGCGGGCGGCATGATGGGCTGGGGGTTGACCTGCGGTGCCCCGGTCGCGGGAGCCCTGGTTATCGGTCTGGCCGTTCCCAAGGAATATTCCAACGCCATGATCCATGACTTGCTGCAATGGTATACGGTCACTCCGATGCCGGTCTACGTGGCGCAAAAACCGAATTACCAGGGTGAAATTCCCAAGACGGTAGCGGAGAGCCCCCTCTGTCACCTGTCAGTCGGCAAGTGGATGAAGGAAGCGGACCGGGGGTTCGGCAGTGATGAAAGAAGGCACCGCTGCGCCAGCGTCACCGCCAGTGTGGCCTATCGCACCGCCGAGCTTCTGAATGAATGGAAGGACGGCACATACAAACCCGGAAGCGCCTGGAACGGACCGGGTACGGTAGGCTTGCCGGCCCAGCAAAACTGCATGAGCTGTCACGGCAGTGATATTCCAACCGCGCCGCGATAATTGTTTAAATTAGGGGCGGAATTTTTCCGCCCCTGCCAATTCATCTTTTTTGACCATCATTGTCCAGACTATCCCTGCCGGTGTTGCTGCCTCCCTGCCTCTTCATCGCCCCCCGTCGCCTCTTCTTTCGTCTTTAGTGCCCGGCTGTTTGACTCAAGTCAAGGTCGTTTGAGATCAGTCGGGCTAAGTTGTTTTTTTGGCTTCCCGTCGCTGGTTGTGATCATTGCTGTCACAAAAATGCCGGGTCCGGCGTCAAGTTGATAAGGAAAGGTTGGCTGCGATGAGTCTTGAGGAAAACCGTGACGAGGAGTTGATGGCCGCCTATGCCGCCGGCGATCTGGCCGCCTTTACCGTGCTCTATGAAAGACACCGGGGTAAAATTCTGGGTTATCTGTTCAACCGTTTAGCCAGCCGGGATGAAGCCGAAGAGGTCTTCCAGAAAGTTTTTGCCCGGCTGCATGGCTCCCGGAAAAAATATCGGCCTGATACCCCCTTTTTGCCCTGGATCTTTGTCCTGGTGCGCAACGTGATGATCGATCATCTGCGGGAGGCGCGCCGGCGCCGGCAGCGCCTGGTGTTTTCGGAAGAGGCGGTACTCGGGGCCCCGGCCCCGGAGAGTTTGGCGGCAAATGGCCGGCTGCGTGATACCGGTTACCTGGACGATCTCGATGCCCGGCAGCGCCGCGCCCTGGAACTGCGCTTCGAGCAGGGTTTTTCTTTTACCGAAATTTCCGTCAGCCTGGGGCTTACCACCGCCAATGCCCGGCAGGTCGTCAGCCGAGCCCTGCGGCGTCTGCGCCAAACCTTTGGCAAAGAGAGGAACGAGCGATGAGCAACCACAGGCTGACCCATGAATTGTCCCGTGAGCCGGCCGGTGACGAGAGCCGGGAGTTCGCCGCCTTTATCGGGGCCCGGCCGATTATGCCGCGCCCGGCCACCGAAAAGGCAGTTTTCCATCTGGTGCGGGTGCGCTCTTGCTTTGATCTGCAAGGTTTTCTGGCTCGTTTCCTGCCCGTCCAGGCAGTTTCCGGCATGGCCACTCTGGCGGTCTGCCCGCAGTTCGGGATCGGCGGTCAGTGGGGTGGGCGACTGGAAGCGTTGCTCCATTTCTCTGCGCACCCCTGGTTGTATTATGCCACTTGCGGTCTGTTCTTTGTCCTTTTGGGCGCTTTGCTCAGCGGTCTGCTGATCAGGCAGCCGCCCCTGGCCGCGTTCGGTGCCCGGGCTTACGCTCTGTTTGCCGCTTACAGCCTGGGCGCTTATCTGCTGCTCAGCCTGTTGGGCAGTGAGGCCTTTGTGCTGGCGTCGCTGGCCTGGCTGCTGGGGGCGCTGGCGGGCAATATCCTGGGCTTCGAGCTGGGCGGCCGGCTGCGCCGAAACTTCTGCCGCTGCCGGCCCGCTGTGGGTCAGGCCTGATAGGCCGAGGGTTCAAACAATAAAGGCGGTGCCCATCCAACGACAGGCACCGCCTTTATTGTTTGGCCGCGGTTCGGGGTCAATGGGCGTGATCGCCGCTGATCACGGCCACGATGCCTTCCACAAAGTGAACATACTGCACGTAAGCGTCAACAAATTCCCGGCCGGCCTCCACGCTTTGGTCGGCCTCCTGTTTCCTGGCCAAGGCCCGGTCGAAGCGTTCGCGCATTTCCCGGCCGACATGTTCGGCGACGTGGTTCGCCAGTTCATCCACCGAACCCTCGACCAGAGCCACGTCGGCCCGGGCGATGGGGCCGGGAATGGCGCCGGCCGGTTTGATGCCGGTGTAGGGGGCGCCTTCACTGGCCCGATGCAGCAGCACCAGGGTTTCCAGGAAATAATTGTCGGCCACCTCCCGGGCCTCGGGACCAAGCTTTCGAACCTGCATGGTTTGGGCAAAAGTCCGGCGGATTTGCTCCTCATCCTCGGGCTTTACCCATTTCAACAGGGACTGGGGATCGCCCGCGGCAATGGCCTGGCGGGCCTCAACAACCACCGGGCCGTCCAGGGCGTCGCAGTGGGCGGCGGCGGTTTGCGGCCCCAGCAGGGCGCCGGCCAGCAGCAGGGTCAGGGTCAGTTTTTTCCATTTGGTCATTCTTTCCGCAATCATTTGTGCTGCTCCTCCTTTTTGGTTAACAGGTCCTCCGGACCGGACATATGGGACTCATATAAAGCCAGAACGCCACCGCTGGCGATTATGTGACAACCGACCTGAAAAAAAAGCCGGAGCGGCTGTGGCTGCTGGCCCGGACGCTTGGTTGCAGGTCTTGCAATTTTGTTGGACGTGGTATTTACTGCAATAAATGGGTAGCGCGACCCAAAAACAATTTAATCAAAGGGACATCCGCATCAAATCAAGCACCCCGGCGCTTGCCCGGCTTGCGGGCTCGTCTTTTACTGCCGGCAAGTTGTCCGAGACCGGCAGATCAAAATTGGCGAGGAGCGGGAATGAAAGAATTACAAATTCGCTGGCAACGTCTCGTCGATGAACAAGGCCAAACCTGCGACCGCTGTGGCGCAACCGAACAAGCGGTGGAGGACGCGATTGGGAAGCTGCAAAGGTCCCTACGGGAACTGGCAATAGATGTCGTGCTGGAAAAGGTGGCCATCGGTCGCTCCCTGTTTGCCAATGACCCTCTGCAGTCAAACCGGATTTGGATTGGCGGAAAATCGCTTGAAGAGTGGCTCTCCGCTACGGTCGGCCGGAGCCAGTGTTGCTCCGCCTGCGGAGATTCCCAGTGCCGGACGGTAACCCTGGCGGGAAAAACCTACGAAGCCATCCCCGCCGCCTTGATCATCAAGGCTGGACTCCTGGCTGCCGCTGCATTGCTTGATGATGAGTCCGGCAGCGCCTGTTGCCCAACGGTTGTTCCGCCGCCAGGTAGTCCGGGGCGATGTCTGCCAACTCCTTAATGGTGGCGGTATTGCCAGGGGGGGGCCGCCCCGGCGGCAAATTCCTCTTGTCCATACCACCGGGCTGTTGCTCGTCAGTCGGCCAATGAATCGATCATGGCTCTCCCGGACCGGCAAAAGCTGCTTGCGGTGGAGGTCTTGACGCCTTTTAACCCACCGAGGTTGGAGAATTATGTGTGAATTTTGCACCAAGCACGGTGACGGCCAGGTCTGGTTCAAGAATGCCGCCAATTATGGCCGGGATTTGGCCGCCGATCTGCGCCGCCGGGGCTACATCAAGGAGTTTTTCACCACCACCATCGAGGAGGGCGTTGCCTCTCTGGGGCGGCTGGAAGCCCTGTATCGCCGCAAGGGCCAACTGCCGGCCCGGCTGACCAGGGCCATGGTGGCGCGGGCCAAAGAGGAGCATTTCGGCCAGGTGGTCACCATCGAGGATATCCGGGCCCTGGTGGGCAAGGCTGCCACGGTGGTCCGACTGCCCTGCGCCTGCCGCTGGGCCGCCCTGAAGGCGGAAAATCGCTGCTGCTACAGCGTCAGCTACACCCCGGACGCCTGGTACGAAAACCTGGACATGGGTTATTTCGGCCTGGCCCAGGATCAAGGCCTGGAGCAGCTCAGCCCGGCAGAGGCCATCGTCCAGATGGAGGAGCTGGAAAAAGAGGGCGCCATCCATACCATCTGGACCATGATGACCCCTTTCATCGGCGCCATTTGCAACTGCCGCCCCGTCGATTGCCTGGGCCTGCGCACCCTGGCCCTCGATGTGGAGTTGATGTTCCGGGGGGAACAGGTGGCGGTGGTGGCCGAAGAGCGCTGCGACGGTTGCGGGGCCTGCGCCGAAGCGTGCCAGTTCGGGGCGATTACCAGCCGCCCGACCGCGGATGGCTCCCGGGCCGTGGTCAGCCCCCTGCAGTGCTACGGTTGCGGGCTATGCCGCAACGTCTGCCCCACCGAAGCCCTGAGCATGGCGGAGCGGGCAGGACAATAAGTGCGGTTCGGTCGGCGCCAGCGCTGTTAGCCGGCAACCGGCGGTCTGGGGGCGGTTTATGGCCGGGTTTCGGAAAAGCAATTCCTTACAACCGGATCTTGGCCCCGGTTGCCTGGTCAAGGGGCGCGAATCCGCGGCGCAGGGTGTTTTCGCTGATGGTGCTAGCCGTCATGAACTGGAGCAGGTAATCGGGCCCGCCGGCCTGAAAGCCGATGCCGGAGAGCTTGAACCCGCCGAAGGGTTGGCGGCCGACCTTGGCCCCGGTGATGGTGCGATTCAGATAGAGGTTGCCGACCAGGAACCGCTGGGTGGCCAGTTCCAGGTGGGAGGGGCGGCGACTGAAAACCCCGCCGGTCAGGGCATAGGGGGAATCATTGGCCAATGCCAGGGCCTCGGTAAAGGATGTTGCCCGGAATACCCCCAGCACCGGGCCGAAGATTTCCTCCCGGGCCAGCCGGTGGTGCGGCGCCACATCGCCGAAAATAACCGGAGCCACATAGTTGCCGGCAGCCAGGTCCGGCGGCAGTTCGGCGGCGAAAAGCAGAGTGGCCTCTTTTTTGCCGGCCTCGATGGCGGCCCGGATCTGATCCCGGGCTTCCCCGTCGATCACCGGGCCCAGGGTATTTTCCGGCCGGGCGGCCGGGCCGATTTTCAGGGAAGCGGTCGCATCGATGAGGCGACTGACGAATTTGGCGTATACCGGCGCCAGGACGATCACCCGGGAGCAGGCGGAACACTTCTGGCCCTGGTAGCCGAAAGCGGCCGCTACCACGGCGGAGACCGCCGCGTCGAGATCGGCATCGGCATCGACGATGATGGCGTTCTTGCCCCCCATTTCGGTGATCACTTTCTTGATCTGCCGCTGCCCGGGGGAGAGCGCGGCAGCCTGCCGGTTGATGGCGGCCCCGACCTCCAACGACCCGGTAAAGGCGATCAAGTCGAGATCGGGATGACTGATCAGAAAATCCCCGCCGGCCGCGCCGCTGAAAGGCACGAAGTTGAAGACCCCGTCCGGTAGCCCCGTTTGCCGAAAAATGGCGGCCAGTCGGGCGCCGCAGACCGGTGAGCGGTTCGACGGCTTGTAAAGGACGGTATTGCCCGCGGCCAGAGCGGCGGCGGTCATGCCGCAACTGATCGCCATGGGGAAATTCCAGGGAGCGATCACCGCGGCGACTCCGCGCCCCTGCCAACGGGCGATGTTTTCTTCGCCCGCTGGCGAAGGCAGCGACTGGCCCGCACCCCAGCGCTGCATTTGCCAGGCGTAATATTCGAAAAAATCGATGGCCTCGTCGACATCGCCGGCCGCTTCCGACCATTGCTTGCCGCACTCGAGTACCTGGAGCGCGGCCAGATCGTAACGCTCCCGTCGCATAATGACCGCGGCCGCTTGCAGAAAGGCCGTCCGCCGCCGGTAATCGAGATCGCGCCAAGCGGGGTAAGCGGCCCGGGCGGTGTCGAGCGCCCGGGTCAGGTCGCTTGGCGAAGCCTGGCCGACCAGGCCGATGATCCGCTCGGGCTCGGCGGGATCGGTCGAGGCGAGCAAGCCGGCTCCGGGATATTCCCGGCCCCCGATATAAAGCGGATGGGCCGCCGGCGTTCTTTTTTCTCCAGCGGCCACGGCGGCGGCAAAGAGGCGGCGGGTTGCGGCCAGGGTAAAATCAAGGGCCGGCTCGTTGCCAAAGCCTCGGTCTTCCTGCCGCTTCTCTGCTGATACCGGCTTGCTGTTGCCCGGGGGCGCGGCAGGCCGCTTTGTCCCCGCCGCGGTCTGGTCCCGGTTCGTCTCGGCGAAAGAGGCCCGCAGAAAAGAGGTGCTGGCGGTATTTTCCAGCAACCGCCTTACCAGATAGGCCATCCCCGGCAAAAGCTCGCCACAGGGGCCATAGAGGCGCACCCGGCCGGTGGTGGTCAGCAGCGCCTCGCGGATCGGTTCCCCCATCCCGTAAAGTACCTGAAACTCGTAGCGCTCTTCCGGAACTCCCAGATGGCGCGCGGTTTCCAACACAGCGGCGATGCTGCGGATGTTATGGGTAGCGCAGGCCAGATGGCAGTGGCGGTGATGCCTGAGAATGGTCGCGGCCAGCCTTTCAAAGGCGGCATCGGTCTCCTCCTTGGCGGTAAAGACCGGCGGGGGCCGGTTATGCAGGGCGGCATTGACGATCTCGTAATCCCAGTAGGCTCCTTTGGCCAGGCGCACCGAAATGGGAATGTTTTCGCTGGTGGCGAAGTGTAGCAAGTCATCGAGATCGGTGGCGGTTTCGGGCAGATAGCTCTGCAGGACCAGGCCGAGGTGAGGGTAGCCACGGAAAGCCGCCTCCCTTTTGAGCTGCTTGTAGACCGCGATGCTGATGTTTTTATATTGGCGCTGTTCCATGTCGATACAGACGAAGGCGCCGATTTCCCGCGCTCGGGCATAGATCGGGCGCAAGCGGTCGGCGACTTTGGCCACCGAACCATTGAAATCGACCGGGGAAATCTGGGAGTAAAGAGAGGAGGGCTTGACGGAAATATTGATCTTCGGGGCGCACCCCCAATCGAGTTCGGTTCCCTTATCCGGGCCCAGGGTTCGCCAATGGGTCTGTTGGGCATGCAGAGCATTGAGCAGTTCAAGATAACTGCTCCGAAAGGCGTGGGCCTCATTCTCGCTCAGGGTCGCCTCGCCGAGGAGGTCGAGGGAGAAAGTGAGGCCGCGCTCCCGCAGGTCGTCAAGTACCGGCAGGGCCTGGGCCAGATCCCGGCCGACGATGAATTGGGCGGCCAGTTGCTCGATCCGCTTTTTGATCAGCGGGGCGAGGGTCTTGCCGGTCAGGATCTCGGCCGATTCCCCCTCCAGATCCTCATAAAAGACCGCCGGCAGTTCGGTGCCTGGCCAGGCGAAATATTCCTCCAGTTGGGCGGCAATGGCGGCTTCGTTGGGAAGGGAGGGCAGCACGTCGATAAAACGGAACAACCGCACCCTAAAGGCGTCATCCTCCATGGCCGCGGTCAGCACCCGACCCGTCCAGTGCCGGCGATCGAAGATGACCGACTTCCGGCCGGCAATCTGCTCCTGCAAGTCGCTGGTTCTTTGCCGGATTGCCGCCGCCAGCTGATCGAAGTCCATGATGGTTTCCTTTGGGGGTAGTTTTGACCAGGGGCGCTTGGTTCACGGTTACACCCTCAGCATAGCGGCTCAAGCCGACGATCGGCAAATATTTTCCCGGCAGCCTGATTCTTGTCGACCTAAGCCGGGGACAGGCAAGATTCCGCCGGCCAATCAGACCCCTTTCCCACACTCGATTTTTCGATAATTGGGATCGAAGTCAGGTGCGTCCAGTTCAGAATTTTCGAAGAAGCTCCTTATTTTCTGCTAACCTGAATAAGAACCTGGTTGAAAGTCCGCAGAGAGGGCAGGCCAATCAAGCCCATCAATCAGACCGTCCCTGCCCATCCCGGCAGAGCCTGGGCGCGTGCTTCCCTCGACTGCATATGTTCCTGTCGATGATCATCGCTTGCCATAATCCTGCAGGAGGAAAGACCATGGCCTTGAGTAAACAGAGAATCGTTCCGCACCTGTGGTTCGACCAGGAAGCCCAAGAGGCGACTGAATTCTATGCCTCGATTTTCCCTGACTCGAGAGTTGCCTGGGTAACTGTGCTTCCCGACACGCCGTCTGGCGATTGTGATGTCGTCTCGTTTGAGCTCTGGGGGCAGAGGTTTATGGCCATTTCGGCCGGGCCGCTCTTTAAGCCCAATCCGGCGATATCATTTTTCGTCAACTTTGACCCGTCGCGACGCCCTGCGGCCCGACAAGAGCTTGATCTTCTCTGGTCCAAACTGGCATCAGAGGGCAGGGTATTGATGCCGCTGAATAAATATCCCTTCAGCGAACGCTACGGTTGGATCGCCGACAAGTACGGGGTGTCATGGCAACTGATCCTCACCGATCCCAGGGGTGAACCACGGCCCAATATCATTCCTTCGCTGCTCTTTACCGGCGAGGTCTGCGGCAAGGCGGAAGAGGCGACCGCTTTCTATCTCTCTGTCTTCAAAAACAGCCGCCGCGACCAATTGGTGCGCTATCCCGAGGGCATGCTTCCCGATAAGGAGGGGACGGTAATGTTCACCGACTTTATGCTGGAAGGGCAATGGTTCGCCGCGATGGACAGTGCCCGCGCGCATTCCTCCAACTTCAACGAAGCCATTTCTCTGATCGTTAATTGCGATACCCAGGAAGAGATTGACTACTACTGGGGAAAACTTTCTGCCGTCCCGGAAGCCGAAGAGTGCGGGTGGCTCAAGGATCAATACGGCGTCTCATGGCAAATCGTGCCGCGGGTGTTGGATGAAATGATGAGCCAAGGGTCGCCCCAGCAAATCGCGCGGCTGACCCAGGCCTTTCTCAAGATGAAGAAATTTGACCTTGCCGCCTTGCAACAGGCGTATAATGGACATTAAAGAGAAGGGGACGGGAATATTGACCAACCCCGTTCGGCACCTTGCTGCTGGACGTGGTCCCCATCCACTGATGGCAGACCTTTTGGGACACCGGTCCCGGCGATTTTTCCTGTAAGCGAAAATTCCGGATAGTGTGCTCGCCTGCAGGTAGACCAATGAGGCGCTGCCCTCAACCGATCTGGAAAAAATGCTGGTCGTTTCATCCTATGGCTGCAGCACATCCCGGCATTACCTGATTTACCGGGCGGCACATTACGCGCCTCAGCTTGCCAATTAAGCCGAGGGGGAGGGGGAGGTAGGTTCTTTCCATCTGCATCAGGTTTTCACACCAACCAGAGACCTTCTTTACATATGACGACGGGGTTTACCGGTTGGAGATGCGCGAGGCGCCAGCTTTCGCTGAGCAGGTGGATGAAGGGGCCCTGGACCTGGAGGACTTTGTCGACAATGCGCTATTCCGTCGGCAAGCAAGCTTATCGTTATTCTGGCAACGAGCCGCGACCCCGTTTAACGGAAAAAACCGCAGGAGATAAATACCATGGCTGATTTGAAGATCAGAGTGTACAAGACCGGCGAGACGGCCCCAAAAACAACCGTGACGGTTCCCGGGGGTGTTCTAAAGATCGCGTCCAAGATCATTCCAGAACAGGCGATGAGGGCCCTTCAGGAGAAAGGAATAGATCTCGCTGAGATTATCCGCCTCTCCGGCAACCCCGAAGCTCGTGGGACCCTTCTTGATGTTGAGGAGCACGAGAAGCAGGAAAGAGTTGTGATCGCCCTGGAATAGCAGCCGGCCGGCGCGGCTGGTGATCAACCGGCTGGCCGGCTTGAATACCGGCACTCTACCAGGAAAGACCAACGTAATATCGAGCCTTATCCCTTCGCTGTAGCTATAAGCGCCCGCGGTGGCCGGGCGGATCCCTTGGTCAATAGTTATTAGATTGACAGCCGTTTCGCTAATTCAGGATAATGAATTGTCTGGTCGGCGATTCTCCCAGCGAGCTTATTTTCGGGGACTGAGGAGCTGGGCAGGAAGCGTGGGGTCAAAACGGGGGTGGGCGATGAAGGGCTGGTCTGTTGCGCTGCGTCTTGGGAGGATGCTGTTGCTGGCCGCCATGATCCTGGCCGGCGCTGGTTGCAGCGGGGGAGGGGTGTCGGCCACCGTGGAGATTGGAGGCGAAGAGGGCAATGTCGGCGCCGGTTGGGTCACGATTGACGAGACAAACCTGGCCATCTCTACCATTTATGATTCGGCTTATCTGAGCGGAGAGGCCTTTGTCAGCCCAACCTGGTGGAGGTGCTGTTCGGGCACGGCCGAGGAAATTTCCGGCGTTGCCGTAAATTGGGAAAATGTCACCACTGCCGTCGGCGGCAAGGCTTACCAGAGGGTGGTCGTCCATTTTCTCTTCAGTGCGCCGATCGATATTGATAATTTTTGGAGCGCCGGCATCCCCTTGGTGGACGGCGCCAACCTGATCAGGATCACCGCCGCCGATCCGGCCGGCAATATCGGCAGGACCGCGATCACCATCAATCGCATCCCGGTGCCGCCCACGGTGGTTTCGACTTTTCCTGTCGCCAATGCCGCGGGGATTGCCATCGATACTGCCCTGGCCGCCAATTTCAGCGAAGCTATGACTGCCTCCAGCATCAATGCCGCCACTTTTATTCTCCGCGACGGCAGTCAAAACCCGGTTCCCGGGACCGTTGCCTACACCGGCAAAACCGCCACCTTCAATCCTTCCGTTCTTCTGGCTCCCGCCAGCCTCTATGCCGCCACCATCACCACCGGAGTCAAGGATCTGACTGGCGAGGCCATGGCGGACGATTACAGCTGGAGTTTCAACACCGGTCAGGATTACTGGCGGCCGATCACCTCGGGGGAAGCCAACCCGGCGGTGGTCGGACATACAGCCGTTTGGACCGGTACCGAGATGCTGATCTGGAGAGATGGTGTTAGTGAAAAATATAATCCTTTCACCGACACCTGGGCGGGAATTTCGGCTGTCAACGCCCCAACGCCGCGCACTGGCCACCAGGCCATCTGGACCGGCACCGAAATGCTGGTCTGGGGCGGATTCGGCGACAATAACTGGCTGAACAACGGCGGGCGCTACAATCCGGCAACCGATACCTGGCAGCCGATTGCCACTGCCGGCGCCCCGACCGCGGGGTCTCACTTTACGGCGGTTTGGACCGGGACCAAGATGCTGATTTGGGGTGGCCGGGATGCCGGCGGTGAGATCCTCTCCGGCAGCGGGGCCGGCTATGATCCGGCCAGCAATACCTGGCAGCCGATCTCTCCTGACATGGCCCCAGCCGGCCGGGAGCTCCATACCGCGATCTGGACCGGGTCCGAGATGATCGTCTGGGGCGGCTTTGACGGCAGTACCTGGACGAACAGCGGCGCCGGCTACGATCCGGCCGTCGATGCCTGGCGGCCGCTTGCGCTAACCAACGCTCCCATGGGTCGGGATCAACACATTGCGATCTGGACCGGCACCGAGATGATTGTCTGGGGCGGCACGGGCGGCAGCGTCGGCAACCCGCCCTTAAACACCGGCGGCCGCTACGATCCCCAAACGAACAGCTGGAGGCCCACCTCCACCGTTGGTGCCCCGACCTTTGGTGATTTCCGGGCGGTATGGACAGGAAAAGAACTCTTTGTCTGGGGCATCCTGGCCGGTACTTCAGTCAACGCCGGGGCCAGATACAATCCGGCAACGGATAGCTGGAGCGAGATTTCTCCCACCGACGCCCCTTCGCATGGCGGCGATTTTACTTTAACCTGGACGGGCAGCGAGATGATAGTCTGGGGCGGATACAACTCCGACGGGGGCGGCAGGTATGTACCGTAGCATGGTGCCGTATTTGCGTTTAAATGTAAGCATGGTAGGCATAAAGGAAGGGTAAGGATTGCAAATAAGGGGGATTTGTTCATGCCTGAAACGCGCCGGATCCGCAAAGTGCTCAAGAGCAAACCAACCATGGAAGGAGCCGGGGTGCATCTGCATCGGGTTTTCGGCTTCGGTGAAGTTCCGCTGTTCGATCCCTTCCTGCTGCTGGATGATTTTCGCTCCGACCAGCCGGAGCAATATCTCAATGGTTTTCCCTGGCATCCCCATCGGGGCATCGAAACGATCACCTATGTCCTGCGGGGGGACGTGGAGCATGGCGACAGCCTCGGCAACCAGGGAATCATCGGTGCGGGCGATGTGCAGTGGATGACCGCCGGCAGCGGGATCATTCACCAGGAAATGCCCAAGGGCGACGAGAGCGGCAAAATGTACGGCTTTCAGTTGTGGGCCAACCTGCCGGCCCGGCAAAAGATGATGGACCCGCGCTACCGCGATGTTACCCGGGAACAGATCCCCGAAGCCATGCTGGCCAACGGGACCCTGGTCAGGGTTATCGCCGGCGAAGCGGCCGGGGTCAAAGGCCCGGTCGGGGACATCGTGATCGACCCCGAATACCTCGACATCACCGTTCCGGCCAACGCGGAATTCCGCCATCCCACCAAAAGAGGCCATACCGTCTTCGCCTACGTCATCGGCGGCCAGGGCTATTTCTGCCGGGAGAAGACCCCGTTCACCTTCGAAGTGGAGGGCGCCAACTATTTTGACATCCAGCGCGATCCCTTCGTCGCCAACGGCAGCCTGGTGCTGTTCGCTGAAGGGGATGAGATGCTGGCCTTCACCGAGGACCGGGAGGTCCGCTTTTTGCTGATTTCCGGCCGGCCACTGGGCGAACCCGTTGCCTGGTACGGCCCCATCGTGATGAACACCCGGGAAGAATTGCGCATCGCCTTCGAAGAATACGACCGGGGCACTTTCATTAAATACCAGGGCTGAATAACAGCCTGGGCCGCCGCCCCGGCCGGTCCGGGGAGGTTGAAGGACGGGGAAGGTGAGGGCGAAAAATATCGGGGGGGGTCAGAGCAAGCAGCCCGGAGCGGGCTTTTTTGCTCTGACCCCCCGATAATTAAAAGCGCTTGGCTTTAAGCCGCCGCAGCATTTGCTGCAGGGTTTGAGCAAGCCGGGCCCGGCAGTCTGTTAGTTCTGCAGTACCCATTCACCGGTGGGGGTGCGGCAGGCGGTGGTCCGAACCGTTTCCAGCCGGCCGTCGATGACGGCCTGGATTTCGGCATCCCGGCAGACCCGCTTCTCGGCATAACGGGGATCCTGGACAACATAGGCCGGCTGCGGGGTTACCGAGTACTGGCGGCCGGTATCGGGATTGACCCAGGAAGTGCTCTGGTAGGAGGGGGTGTATTCCATGGTCCGGGCCACCCGGGCTTGGTCGGCCTTGTCCATCTCGTTGCCGACGATGTAGCCGAGGACGCCGCCGATGGCCAGGCCGGCCAGGGTCGAACCGGTATCGCCGCCGACCGCTTGACCGATCAGGGCTCCGAGGGCGCCGCCGGTGGCCAGGCCCACCTGGCCGCGGCTGAACTGATCGTGGGTGGCGCAGGAGACAACCAGGGTGGCGAGCAACAGCAGAACTCCGATTCTTTGCAGCATGATAAGATTCTCCTCCATTGATGTTGATCAAATTGGGGCAGGCAGCGGACCAGGAAAAAAGATTTTCCTGCCCATCCTGCCCTATTCTTGCTTAAATTGAGCCAATAATTATTATGTAGCGGACCGGCCGTCCGGTTGTCAATTAGAAGTTCCATCGGGCAAATGGTCGGGCCATGGCTCCCGGCTGAATCTCAATAGTTAAAAAAGGCATCTATTCAATAAAATGGAAACCAAATGATGAGCCAGCAAGTCAGCACCGTAATCGATAGCGAACTCTGCACCGGCTGCGGCCTCTGCGTGCGGGTCTGCCCCGCCGATACCCTCAGTATGCGGGACGGCAAGGCGGTGGTCAGCGGTCGGCGCTCGCTGGCCTGCGGCCACTGCGCGGCGATCTGCCCCACCGGCGCCGTCCGGGTGACGGCCCTGGAAGACAAAGCCGTTCTTTTTGAAACCCTGTCGACCGCAGAAAAATCCCTGGCTCCCGGCGAGTTCGACCCCGGCCTGCTGGTGCGGCTGATGCGTTCCCGCCGCTCCTGCCGCAATTACCAGCACCGGCCGGTGGCGAAAGAGCTGCTGACCGACCTGGTCCGGGCCGGCATCACCGCCCCGTCCGGGACCAACAGCCAAAAATGGACTTTTACCGTTTTGGACAGCCGGGACAAGGTGGTCGACCTGGGCAACCGGGTGGGTCTTTTCTTTGCCAGGCTCAACCGGCTGGCTGCCAATCCGCTGGCCCGCTTTTATTCCCGCCTGTTCGGCGGCGATGCCCTGGGTCGTTACCGGCTTCAACACGCCGCGACCACGGCCGAGGCCCTCCGGGTCTGGCGGGAAGAGGGGCGGGACCGGCTGTTTCACGGCGCCCCGGCCGCCATTCTGGTGGGCAGCCGGCCCGGGGCGAGCTGTCCGGCCGAGGATGCCCTGCTGGCCACCCAGAATATCCTGCTGGCCGCCCATGCCCTGGGTCTGGGGTCCTGCCTGATCGGTTTTGCCGTGGAGGCGCTGAAGCGCGACAGGGGTATTCAACAGGCCATCGGCATTCCGGCCGACGAGCCGGTTTACGCGGTGATCGCCCTGGGCTACCCCGACGAACGTTATCCCCGGGTGACCGGCCGCAAATGGCCGCTGGTGCGCTTTGTTCCCTGAGCCCTCAGCCTTGCCGCATAATTAAGCTTTGCCCGGCATAAAAACATCTCCACAGCCGGCTTGCTTTTGCTACAATGAATTACACGTTGTTCCGGAAGGCCTCTCACAAAACCTGCCAAAGGAGGAAAACCCATGCCCAACAGCGTTTACAAAATCATCGAATTGGTTGGAACCAGTACCACTTCCTGGGAAGACGCGGCCAGGAATGCGGTGGAAACCGCGAGCGGCAGCCTCAAGGAGTTGCGGATCGCCGAGATAACCAAGCTCGACATGAAAATCGAGGAAGGCAAGGTTCTGGCTTACCGGGCCAGGGTGAGTGTTTCCTTCAAGTACCAGAAGTAATTCAGCTTAAGGGTTGCTGGAGCGCCCCCCGTTCCGCCGCCGGCGAGGCAAATTGCGGAATGGGGGGCTGAATAACCAGCGACCGATCCCCCAGCCTCCTAAGGCCGGCGGCTGCCACCGTTCCCGCCATCGGCCCGCAAATCAGTCCGTCCCGATTTTCCGTTTTGCGCCCGTCCCCATAGTCCCCAAGGCCTGGAAAAGCGTCAAAGCCAAGATTTGGCCCATTGTTGCTGGGCTTGCTGATGTTCTGACTCCGGCAGCCCGCTAAAACACCTGGTCCCGGTATATTTTTTACCGGCAGTCAAGTTATAATGCTGGGGGAGTTGATTGCGCTTCGCTCCAGGGCGGGCAGTTTTTGCCGGCGTAATCGGAAAGAAATCCAGGCCCCGTTGCCCGCGGGCGGCGGGGCTCAAGCCGGGAGGGAAATATTGTGGCTGACATCATCACACCTGTAGCAGCTTGGTGCGCGGTAATTATTGAAGCGATCGGGATCGGCATCATCACCTTGTTCGCGCTGTATTCACTTTTCAATGCCGCCATGCAACTGCTCAAAAGAACAGATAAATATGCCGTCTATCTGGAACTCCGGCAATCCCTGGGCCGGGGCATCCTGCTGGGGCTTGAGTTTCTTATTGCCGCGGACATTATTTACACGGTGGCGGTCGAGTTGACCTTTGAAACCATCGGGGTGCTGGCAGTCGTGGTCCTCATCCGGACCTTCCTGAGTTTCACCCTGGAGGTAGAGATAACCGGGAGATGGCCCTGGCAGCAAAAGCAGCTTGGGCAACCGTGAGCAGGCGGCGGCCGCTTAAGGAAGGATCCGTAATGCGGTGATGGTTGGCAACAGGGCTCTAACAGCGAAAGTCCAAGCGGCTAAGCGGCCTTAAAGCAACCGGGTAGCCCGGGCCAGCAGCAGGGCCAGGGCCATCAGGACCACGATCACTATCACCCAAAAAGAGGTCGGACTTTTAGCTTGGCCCTTTTTGGTCAGCCGGCGTTCAAACGCTCTTTTGCGCTTGCGCTTGTCACTCATGATCGCCACCTTTCAATTGGGGAATATTTTGCTCATTATCATATGGTAAGGCCCCGCCGTCAAATTCTACCTATTCATAATTGTCGACGTCGCAAAAAGCCGCGACGACGACTGGGCATGTTTCGTTACTTGTTGTTTTAACATGGCCGACCAACCCGTTTGGCGGGGTTTTGGCGGGGTTGTCATCATTATAACCAGTTTAAAACCAGGGGGCCGGCTATGACCGTAAAACCTGATTTTCACGCCATGCTGCAAGTTGCCGTCGCCGAAGCCCGCCGGGGGCTGGCCGAGGGCGGAATTCCCATTGGGGCGGCCCTGTTCAGCCGGAGCGGCGAATTGCTGGGGGCCGGACACAATCGGCGGGTGCAGGAAAATGACCCCTCGGTCCACGCCGAGACCGATGCCTTTCGCAAGGCGGGCCGGCAGCGCAGCTACCGGGACAAGGTGATGGTGACCACCCTGGCGCCTTGCTGGTACTGCAGCGGGCTGGTCCGCCAGTTTCAGATCGGCACGGTGGTGGTGGGGGAGTCGGTTAATTTCGCCGGCGGGCTCGAGTGGCTGCGGGAACACGGGGTCGAGGTCATCGACCTCGGCTCGCGGGAGTGCATAGAGATGCTGGCCGCTTATATCCGCCGCAATCCTGAAGTCTGGCATGAAGACATCGGCCAGGAGTGACAAGGCGGTCGATTTTCGCTGAGAGGCGAAACGGCCCCGGAGCAAAGGGTCTCATAACGGCGGTTGAAAAAGAAGGCCTCTGGCTATTATGATATAAAGATCATGATATCCCGCTTTTTGCCATGGAAATTTCTGGTCAAGAGAGTTGCCCGGCGCTACGGCTTCATCGATCCGTTGAATATTGTCGCCCGGGTGCGTCGATTCGCCCAGCCTTCCGAGGTTCAGGAGCCCCTCGAACTGCTGCGGGCCGGCATCATCTTTCATGCCCGCGGGTTGATAAACTCCCGGGCGATCCAGTTCAACCTGGACTGGGTCTGGCCTTACTGGGTCCAAAGACAGTTCAACCCCGCCGACCCCTCCTTTATTCCCCGGGCTTTTTCCTTTTCCCATGTCAACCTGACCCATCGCAATTGGACCGCGGTAGGCTTCCCGGATGTTCCGGTCTATCCCCTGGTCGATCCCCAGGGACTGTTGACCCCCCTTTATGATGGCTGGTCAATCGATTGCTGGATCATTGCCGCCAATGGCAAAATGCTGCTCCCCTCCCGGCGGGACGAAGCCGGGCAGGCCATTACGGACGACCCGGAACTCACCGTTCGGACCTGCCTCGAGGAAGGCGGCTTCAGGCTCGAGTCCACGGTTTCCATGCGATGTGAAAACGGGAAATTTTATGCCTGCCTGGAGGCCGAGGCGGCGGCCGAAACCAAAGCCTGGCTGGTGGTGGCTTTGCGGCCCTATAACCCGGAAGGCATCCAATTTATTGAAAACATTAAATTTCAGCGCGACCAGGGGCCCTGCTGGCTGGTAAACCGGCGCACCCGGATCCGCCTGGACCAGCAGCCGGAAAAGGTTCTCTTCTCCAGTTTTAATGAAGGCGATGTTGTCAACAGGTGGGATCAACCGGAAAAGGATCTGCAGGTCCACTGCGGGGTCGGTCTGGCCACCTCCGCCGCGTTTTTTCCCATCACCGGCCAAAGCCGCAAAATCCGGGTGTTGACCGATATCTCCCGGGAGATTCCGTCGGGTTGTCCCGCCCCCGACTCCGCCGCCGCAGGCTGGGAGCAATACCTGCAAATCGCCGCCCGGCTGCGGGGGGCCGACAAGCGTATCCAACAACTATATGATACCGCTTTGCGGACCCTATTGCTGTTGTCGGCCGACGAGGTGGTCCCGGGGCCCTACACCTATTTCCGTTTCTGGTTCCGGGATGCCTGCCTGATGATCAACAGCCTGCTGGCGGTCAACCTGGTAGACCGGGCCCACCGGTGCCTGGACACCTTTCCCCAGCGGCAGAAGTTCAGCGGTTATTTCCAGAGTCAGCAGGGGGAATGGGACTCCAACGGCCAGGTGCTCTGGATCATGGAGCGCTGCAGCCTCCTCAGCGGCCGCCCTCCCTCGCCCCAGTGGCTGAAAGCCATTTACAAAGGGGCTGAGTGGATTGAGAAGAAAAGGGTAAGGCGGAAAAAAGGACTGCCCCACGAAGGGCTGCTGCCGGCGGGATTTTCCGCCGAGCACCTGGGGCTCAACGACTATTACTACTGGGACGACTTCTGGGGCCTGGCCGGATTGCAGGCGGCGGCCAGAATCGCCCGGCGCTGGGGCTCGCCGGCCCTGGCTGATCGATTCGACCGCTACGCCCAGGATTTCTCGGCAACCATTTTTGCCACCATCGCCGCAATCCCGGCCGCCAGGAGTCAGGGATGCATCCCCGCCTCCCCGTATCGCCGCATGGATGCGGGAGCGGTGGGGTCGCTGGTGGCTGATTATCCGCTGCAGCTTTTAGGGCCCGACGATGAGCGGATTACCAACACCGTCAACTACCTGATGGAGCATTGTTTCCACCAGGGCGCGTTTTTCCAGGACATGATTCATTCGGGCATCAACGCCTACCTGACCCTGGATATCGCCCAGAGCCTGCTGCGGCGCGGGGACATGCGCTACCGGAAACTGGTGGAAAGGGTCGCCGAGCTGGCCTCGCCGACCGGCCAGTGGCCCGAGGCCATCCATCCTTTTACCGGCGGCGGGTGCATGGGAGACGGCCAGCATGGCTGGGCCGCCGCCGAGTTTCTGATGATGATCCGCAACATGTTCGTGCGGGAGGAAGCCGGCCGCATCGTCGTCGGCTCCGGCATCTTTCCCGAATGGCTGGAAAGTCCCGAGGGGGTCTTCTTCGGTCCCACCCCGACCGTTTTCGGGCCGGTTACGGTGGCCTGCCATAAATCCGCCGCCGGGGTCACTCTCGTGCTTGAAAATGCCTGGCAAGCCAGCCCCCCGGAGGTAGAGGTCCGGATTCCCGGCCGGGTGCCCCGGGTGTTTGCCGGAACCGCGCCGGGCCGGCTGGAACTGGAGGTTTGATTGAGGTCATGAAGATCTGCATGTTTACCAATACCTACATCCCCCATGTCGGCGGGGTGGCCCGGTCGGTTTCCTGTTTCGCCGAAGACCTCCGCAAACTCGGCCACCAGGTATTGGTCATCGCCCCGACTTTTGCCGGGATTCCCGGCGATGAAAACCCGGAGCAGGTGCTCCGGGTGCCCGCCATCCGGAATTTCAACGGCAGCGATTTCTCGGCCTCGATTCCGGCCCCTTTTCTGATCAACCAGAAAATCGATGCCTTCAAACCCGAGGTCATCCACAGCCATCACCCGTATCTGCTTGGCGATGCCGCCATGCGGGCAGGGAGGCGCCGCAATCTGCCCGTTATCTTTACCCATCATACCCGTTATGAGGAGTACACCCATTATGTGATGTCCTCCAAGGTCATGCAGAAATTCGTCATCAACTTGGCCACGGCCTATGCCAACGGTTGCACCTGGGTCATTGCCCCAAGCCGCAGTATTGCCGAGCTGATTAAGGCAAGAGGGGTGAGGGTTCCGGTGGCGGAAATTCCCACCGGGGTCGATTGCGACCGGTTTAAAAGCGGGGACGGCAAGAGGTTTCGCGAAAAAGCGGGGCTGGAGCAGACCGTGCCCCTCATCGGCCATGTAGGACGTCTGGCCCCCGAAAAAAACCTGGGTTTTCTTGCCGGAGCCGTCAAAATTTATCTGCGCCAAAACCAGCGGGCAAAATTTCTGGTGGTCGGCGACGGCCCCAGTGCCGGCTGGCTCAAGAAGTCATTCGCCGAGGATCGCCTCGCTGACCGGTTGGTCATGACGGGGAAAAAGACCGGGGCCGAACTGGTCGACGCCTATTGCGCGATGGATTTGTTTGTCTTTTCATCACATTCGGAAACCCAGGGCCTGGTCGTGGCCGAGGCCATGGCCGCCGGCTGTCCGGTGGTGGCCCTGAATGCCTCCGGGGTAAGGGAGGTCGTAACAGACCACCACAACGGCCGCCTGCTGCCGGCAGATGCTCCGCCCGAATCCTTCGCCGCGGCCATAGCGGATTTTTTCAGCAACAGCGAGGCCGCGGGCTGGTGGCGCCAAAACGCATTGGCCACGGCCGGAAAGTTTGACCGGATGAAAATGGCCGGGGAATTGGCGGATCTTTACCAGGTCGCGGGGCAAAAAAAACTTAAAAGCACCCATGAATACAAGCACTTCTTCGACAACTGGGAAAATCTCCTTAACGGTATAAAAACTGAATGGGAGATGCTTTCCAGCAAGGTCGGGGTAATTGCGGATACTTTTAGTGCCGATGAAACCCGTTCCCGACGATAGAGGCCGACTTCCCTCAAGCACCTTCCTGATGACCGAAAACCTTGGCCGCATGAAAAACAGGTTCCGGCGGGGCCGGAAAGAAGGGCGGCATGGTTGAAAGAGCCCGCCTGCGTCAACTGCTAGCCTTCGCGGCCCTGGTTGTTTTGCTGTTGATTGTCATGATCATGATATTCGGCGGGCCGGCGAACTGGGCGCAATTTTTTGTTGATCGGCAAGTCCGACCGGGGCTCTTTATCTTTTTGATGTTGCTGCTGCCCCTGGCCGGATTCCCCATCTCGGCCTTTTTGCTGGCGGTCGGCATAAAATTTGGCCCTTACGAGGGGTTTGCCATAACCAGCGTGATCATCGGGGTCCATCTGGTTGTCACCTTTTTCCTGACCCATTCGCTGTTGCGGCCCTATATTGTTAAAATTATGGCCCAAACCCGCTACGAATTACCGCGGATTCATGCCCACCGCCAATTGGTTTTTGCCGTGATATTCATGGTGATTCCGGCCTTGCCGTACACAGTGAAAAATTTTTCCCTGGCCTTGCTCAATGTCCCCTGGCGCATTTATCTGCCCATTGCCTGGGGGGCCAACCTGCTGCTCGCCATCCCTTTTATCGGTCTTGGACACTCGGCCATCGCCAACCCCCGGCTTGCCTGGTTATTCCTTGCCCTGCTGGGGATCGGCTACCTGCTGGCCTCTAAACTGTGGCAAAAATACGGCAAGGGCCCCGCCGGCGGCCAAGACTAAAAAGCCCTTTCCGGTTGACAACTCGTCCGCCCCTGGACAATAATTACTATTCGACGTGAATGGCGCGTTGCGCGTTTTGTATTTGGCCGATAAACGCAAAGGAAGGCCACCTTTGCTAACCGCGACAGGAGGTTTGCATGAAGTCCCAGGACGCTAAGAGTTATTTGACTGGATTATGCCTGGCCGCGTTGCTTTCCGGGGGCAGTCTGGCCGCCCCCGGGCTGGCATTGGGTTCCAGCGGATGCGCCTCTGGTGGGAAAACCGCCCAGAGCGATGGCACGGCCGATGGCACGGCCGCCGGCGGCGATGCCGAGGAGAAGGAAGAAGAAGCTGAAGGCAACGGCAGTTGAGAAGGCAGCGGCAGCTGATAAGCTGCCCCGGGACGCAGGTTGCGTCTCCAGATGACCGATTCCTTGCTTTGCCCAACCTGGCAGGAGGGCCCGCCCGGCCTCCTGCCGCCTTTTTTTAAACGATCAACCAGGCCGGCCAAGTCCCGATGAGCAATGCCCCTCGATCATTGGCGGAGATCTTTCCCGCCTGTCACCGTATTCTGGCCCCGGCCGACTGGTCCCAATTGGTTGAGGAGCCGAACGCGGCGGAACAACGGGCAAGTTTGCCCGCGCTTATCCGGGCCCGATCCGCCGAGCTGGAACTGCCGCCCTACCTGGAGGAGTTGGCCGCCCTGGAGGTTGCCATCGAGACCGGCCGCGAGTTGGGCGGGCAACTGCCGGACCGGGTGACCAAAAAGATTCTCAACCCCTCCTTGCGGATCCTGCATTTTAACTGGCAGGGTTTGACCAGGGCCCTCGAATCCGCCGGCGACCGGGATTTTGCGCCACTGGCGGGCGAGGAAACGGTCCTGGTCTGGTTTGATCCCCGCCGGGGGCAAGTCCGGGCCCAGCCGGCCAGCGACCAGATCCTGCTGGCCCTGAAAATCACGGCCGAGGAACTGCCCATCGGCCCCACCGCCCTCAAGCACGGGGTGGCGGTGGCCAGCCTCCATCGGGTGGTGGACCAGGCCCGCGGCAAAGGCTTGGTCCTGGCGCCCGAATCCTTGCTGGCCCGGGATCCGGCGAGATTCACGGCCCGGGAAAAATCCTTCGCGCGCTTTTTAAAGCCCCGGGTCTTTACCCTCCAGTGGCATATCACTCAGGCCTGCGACCTCAACTGCAAGCACTGCTACGACCGCAGCTCGCGGCCCGACCTCTCCCTGGCCCAGGCCCTGCAGGTTCTCGACCAGCTCGAAAGCTTTTGCGAATCCCGCCAGGTCCGGGGCAAGGTGACCTTCACCGGGGGCAATCCTCTGCTCTATCCCCATTTCGACGACCTCTACCGGGAAACCGTCCGGCGGGGTTTTCCGGTGAGCATCCTGGGCAACCCCACCTCCCGGCAGCGGCTGGAGGAGCTGGTCGCCATCCAGGCCCCTTCTTTTTACCAGGTCAGCCTGGAGGGGCTGCCGGAACACAACGACCTGGTCCGCCAGGCCGGCTACTTTGACCGGGTCCTGGCGTTTTTGCCCCTGCTGCGGGAGTTGGGGATTCCCTCCCAGGTGATGCTGACCCTGACCCGGGACAACCTGGCCCAAGTGCTGCCCCTGGGCGAGATCCTGCGCGGGCAGGCCGATCTCTTTACCTTCAATCGCTTATCGGCGGTGGGGGAGGGGGCTCAGCTGCTGATGCCCTCGCCGGCGGACTACCAGGCTTTTCTGCGGGAGTACCTGCGGGAGACGGACAACAACCCGGTGCTGGGGCTTAAGGACAACCTGATCAATATC
This sequence comes from Desulfurivibrio nitratireducens, assembly GCF_044068515.1. NCBI lineage: Bacteria > Pseudomonadati > Thermodesulfobacteriota > Desulfobulbia > Desulfobulbales > Desulfobulbaceae > Desulfurivibrio > Desulfurivibrio nitratireducens. Next base: position 141,154 of record NZ_JBIPKI010000002.1, on the reverse strand, counting down.
ATCCGGGCTGAAGAAGGGAGCAAGCCCTTTGGCGGCTGCACCGGCTTCGGTTGCGGGGCGGGCTTCAATTTTGCCACCCTGCTTTCGGACGGCGAGGTCCATGCCTGCCGCAAGTTTCCCTCCTACCTGGGCAATATCTACCGGGAAGGCCTGGCCGGGGCCTACGATTCCCCGGCCGGTCAGCGCTACCGGGCCGGCAGCGCCGCCTGCCGGGATTGCCGGCTTTTGCCGGCCTGCGGCGGCTGCCAGGCGGTGATCTACAGCCTGGGCCTAGATCCCGCCAAGGACCGCGACCCCTACTGCTTTTACGCTGAGGCTCCCGGGCCCTGATCGGCGCGGCTGCCGCCGTTGCGGTCCACCAGGTTAAAGACCACCAGGTTGGCCAGAACGCCCATCACCAGACCGTCGATTCCCCAGGGCCGATCCAGGCCGTAACTCCAGACCAGCACCATCAGAATGCCCGCCCCGGCCCCGTAAAGGAAGCGGATTCGGCTGGCCCGAGCACCCAGGATCCCCATAACCAATGGCACCAGAATGATGGGAGCCCAGAAATTGTAGGAATAGATCAGGATATCGAGAACGCTCTCGATGGAGAGGGCAAAAATCACGGCCATGATGCCGACCGCCAGGGTCACCGTCCGGGCCATGGCAACTTCCCGGGAATTGCTGAGCGGGGTTTTCAGCAGGGGCTTGACGATATCGTTGCTGAAACAGATGGCGGCGGCGTTAAGAAAGGAATCGGCCGAAGACATGATGATGGCGACCACCGCGGCCACCACCAGGCCCTGCAGCAGCGGCGGCAGCGCTTGCTGGATCACGTAGGGCATGGCCAGGTTGGGATTGATCTCCGGATTGAGCGCCAGGGCCACCAGGCCGATCAAGCCGGTGACGGCGAAGAAAGGAAACGAAAAAAGGCCGCTGTAGAGGGTGCCGCGGACCACATGGCCGGTGCTGCGGCCGATCAGCAGGCGCTGGAGATAGGGCGGCACCAGGGTTTCCCCGAAGAGAAAGGTCAGAAAAAGAGAGGCCAGGGCCACCAGGGCCAGGGGTTCGGAAGGCAGGCTCAGATGGCCGGCCGGGACGGTGCTGAGGACCTGATCCAGGCCGCCGGCACTCTTAATGCCGAAATAGAGGGTAAGAGGAATGCCAATGGCCAGAATGACGAACTGGACGATATCGGTCCAGACCACGGCCCGCATTCCGCCCACCGTGGCGTAGGTAATGACGATGCCGCAACCGATTAGAATCCCCCAGAAGCGGTCGATGCCCAGGAACAGGTTGGCAATGTAGCCAATGGCGCCGATCTGGGCGCCCAGGATCCCGGCGCAGAGGATAAAACCAAAAACCCCGGCAAAGACCTTGGCCACCGTGCCGTAATGAAACTCCATGATATCGCCCACCGAGATGGCCCGGGGATACTTGCCGATTCTGGGCGCGATGAACCCGGCCACCAGTACCTCCTTCAGGCTGAAGCCCCACAGGGCCACGATATTGGCAATCCCGAACAGGAAGACCTTCTCCGCGTTGCCCATGGAAAAGCCGCCGCCGATAAAGGAAGCGGACAGGGTGGCAAATATGACCATCGAGCCGAAGGATTTGCCGGCCACCGCGTATTGGGAAAGGTTTCTGATGCCCCGGCCGGCGATCAGGCCGATGAGTAAAACGACAAGCAGATAAACCAGCACGAAGGTATTGGTCACGGCAGGCTCCTTTTGGTCAAGGGTAAAGGAAGGTTTGTTCGGCCCACGGAGTGGGACGTGCTTTTCGTTATGCGATTTCTGGTCGTTCGTAAACTGTTTTTTGTTTTTTTTCGCAGAACGGCCGGGCTTGGCTGAACCTGCCGCATGTTGCGGCAGTCATGCTTCCAATCCGGGTCTTTGGTCCGGGCCGGGAGTTCAGGCCGGCCGGCCCGGCTGCTCCAGCTTGTCGGGGTTGGCCCAGCGGGCGATCACGAGCGCCAGCAGGATGGCCGGCAAGCCGATCAGGGCCGAGGAGATGAAAAACCAGAACCAGCCGATAAATTCGACCAGCACCCCGGTGAAGCCGGCCAGAAATTGCCCGGACAGGGTCATCACCGAACTGAAGAGGGCGTACTGGGTGGCGGTATAGGCGCTGTTGGTAAGGCTGGAGAGGTAGGCGATGAACACCGAAATGGCCAGGCCGCCGCTGATATTGTCGGCCATGATGGCCAGTACCAGACCGTATATTTCCGGTCCCAGGGTGGCCAGCCAGGAAAAGGTGAGGTTGGTCAGGGGAGCCAGCAGGGCCGTGCAGATGAGCATCCGCATGATGCCGAAGCGCATGACCAGCAACCCCCCCAGGGCCGCGCCGGTCAGGGTCATGGCCAGGCCGAAGCCGGCGGCCACGTTGGCAATTTCGGTCTTGGCAAAACCCAGGTCCAGGTAAAAGGGATTGGCCATCACCCCCATGAAGATGTCGGCGATCCGAAAGGTGGAAACGAAGAGCAGGATAACCAGGGCCATCTTGCCGAAACGCTGCCAGAAATCAGCAAAGGGGCAGACCACCGCGCCGATAAACCAGGCCGTGGCGGCGCGCCGCCAACCGCGATGGATGGTGCCGTCGAGATAATCCACCACCCGTTGCTCCATTCTATGGGTGCCGAGATCCAGAGCCACCTCGGGTTCCCGGACAATCAGGGTGGTGAGGATCCCCACGGCCATCAGGGCCGCCATGGCCCCGTAGGCCAGGTTCCAGTCACCCAGAGCCGCCAGGTGCAGGGCCCCGGCCCCCGCCGCCAGCAGGGCCACCCGGTAACCAAAGATATAGGAAGCGGCCATGGCCCCCTGGCGATCCCGGGTCACCGCCTCGATGCGGTAGGCGTCAATGGCAATGTCCTGGGTGGCGGAACCAAAGGCGGTTAGGACCGCCCACAGGGCCACCAGCCAGAGGTGGGTGGTGGGATCGGTCATGGCGATTCCGGTCAGGCCCAGGGCAATGACCGCCTGGGCCAGCAGCATCCAGGCCCGGCGGCGCCCGAACCAGCGGGTCAGCAGGGGCAACGGCAGGCGGTCCACCACCGGCGCCCAGAAAATCTTGATGCTGTGGGCCATGCCCACCCAGCTCAGAAAGCCGATCGCCGCCAGTTCCACCCCCAGATCGCGCAGCCAGGCCGTAAAGGTGCCGCCCACCAGCAACAGGGGCAGGCCCGCCGAAAAACCCAGGAAAAGCATCCCGATAACCCGGGGGTGGCGGTAAACAGACAAGGCAGTGCGCCAATCCCGGCGCGCCGTGGTTTGCTGCTGCATGAACGGCCCCTCGATCCTTCATCCCGTTGATCGGGATCATCAATCTGCTGATTTTTTTTGGTGCTGGCTCGGCGAGCTTCTCCCGGGCAGGGGACGGAGAACCGAAAACTCCGCTGATCTCATCCGGCCTGGGCGGGAGCCGGGCGGGGGCGGAAAAAATCACCCGGCCCCGATCTCCCGGCTTGTTTATCGTGCTGTTTCAAGATAGGCTTAATCGACTGAATTGCCAAGCGGCGATCTTGCTGGAGGCCGGGCCATGAAGCTGCCCCGCCGCAGGGGAATCGTCACGGGATCTTTTAATGCCGGAGAAGCGCCACCGATGCAAAAACCGCCCAAACCAGAGGTTGCGAAGCAGATGCGGGCCGCGGCCCAGCGCGAGCTTGAAATGCGGGCCCGGACCTACCGGGAGCAGGCCCTCAAGCTCTTTCCCTGGATCTGCGGCGCCTGCGGCCGCGAGTTCAGCGGCAAGAATTTGCGCGAGCTTACGGTCCATCACAAGGACCACAACCACGAGAACAACCCGCCCGACGGCAGCAACTGGGAGCTGTTGTGCGTCTACTGCCATGACAATGAGCATGACCGCCAGAGCGTCGCCGACGCCTATGGCACCCTGCGTCCGGGGGAAAAACCGACCAGGATTGCCGGCTCCAGTCCCTTTGCCGCCCTGGGCGAGCTACTCAAGAACAAGAAAAAATAGAGCCGTAATCCCCCGGCACCCATAAACTTCCGTCCGGGCCGGGCGGAAAGCCGTAACGGATAGTGGCAAACACTCTCCCTTTTTGTTTTCAAGCCGGGAGAGAAGCTTAATTATCGAAATTCAAGACAGAATGGAGTGCATAAAGATGAAGGCCAAGCCTAAAATTGTGATTTCTTCGCTGGACGCGGAAAGACTGGATCGGCTGCTGGAATCCCTTCCCCGCAACGCCTTTCCCGGCAAGGATGATCTGGAAGCCGAACTGGATCGGGCGGAAGTGGTGGAGCCCCGGGATATCCCGCCCACCGTCGTGACCATGAATTCCACCGTCAGGTTTAAAGTTGCATCCTCGGCCGAGGAATTTTCGCTGACCCTGGTATACCCCCAGGACGTAGACGCCAAGGGCGGCAACATTTCCATCCTGGCCCCGGTCGGCAGCGCCCTGCTGGGGCTTTCTCAGGGCGACGAAATCGAGTGGCCCAAGCCGGGCGGCGGGGTCTTGCGAGTCCGGATCGAAGAGGTCATTTATCAGCCTGAACGCGCCGGCGAGTATCATCGCTGAATAAACCGCCGCGGTCGGGTTTGCCCTGGTGCTGACCGCGCGGGCCCGCCGGCCGGTGGGCGCGGCAGGCTTAATCGGCCAGCTGCAACAGATAGAGCCGGCCGGCAAGCCAGCGGTCGCGCTCCCGGCGCAGGCCGGTGCGGCGCTCGCTGATCAGGCGAAAGTTGGAGCGGGCAGCCAGGGCGCGAACGTATTGCGGGGCGTGGGCGTAACGGCCGGACACCTGCAGGCTGAAGCCCTTCTCGGCGCCTTCTTCGATGGAAAAGAGCAGCAGGCCGCCGGCTTGCAGGCAGTTGGGCAGGGCCTGGAAAAAGGGCTCCAGGTCGCCCAGGTAGTTGAGGACATCGGCGGCCACAGCCAGGTCGTAGCGGGTTGGCGAGGTGCGGCAGAAATCCAGCAGATCCTGGCAGTGGAGGGCATCGTAGATCTTTTTGCCCCGGGCCTTTTCCAGCATGGCGGCGGATAGATCGACCCCGGTCAGGCTGGCCGCGCAGGAGAGAAAAGCCTCGCCGGCCAGGCCGGTGCCGCAGCCCAGGTCCAGCAACCGCTGGTGCATGGCGTCACCGGTTGTTTCCCGCAGTAGCTCGGCCAGCAGAAAGGGCGCCCGATAACCAAGCTCTTCCATCAGCTCGCTTTCAAACTTGCCGGCATAGCTGTCGAAAAGCCCGGCAATATATGCCCGGGGCGGGGCCGGGGGGGTCTGGTCGCGCAAGGCCGCCAGCATGTGGCGGGCCGATTCCGCCTGGTGATCCAGGGCCACCAGTTTCTCAAAACAGGCAATCGCCAGCTTCTTCTCCTCCAGCTCCACCAGCATGACCCCCAGGTGGCCGTGGGCCGGGGCATAATCGGGATCAAGCTCCACCACCTGCTGAAAACAGCGCAGGGCTTCGGCGTAGCGGCTCATTTTGCGGTATAGCACGCCCAGGTTGTAAAGTACGTCGCGGTCGGCGGGAGCGACGGCCAGGGCCCGGTGGTAGAAATGGGCGGCGGCGGCGAATTTTTCCAGGCCGGTCAGGGTCAGGGCCAGGTTGTAAAGGGTATCCACGTCCTCGGGGGCGATCGCCAGGGCCCGTTCATAGGCCTCCACCGCAGCCGCCAACTCACCCTGGTGCAAGCTGATGGTGCCCAGGTTGTACCAGGCCTGGTGGTGGGAGGGGTCCGCGGACAGGGCCTGGCGGTAGAAACTCATCGCCAGTTCCGGCTCACCCTGGTGGTGGCAGATGGCGCCCAATTGGACATGGAGATCGGGATCCGGCGGGGCCAGTTGCCGGGTTTCCTCGAAACAGCGGCGGCCCCGGTCCCGGTCGCCGGCGCTCTGGTAAAGCAGGCACAGGGAAATGCGGGCATCCAGGTGGTCGGGGCAGACCCGCAGAATATCCTGGTAGAGAGCTTCGGCGCGGGGAAAATCTCCGGCCTGGTGGGCCTGCAGGGCTGCCTGGAGCAGGGGCTCATTTTCGGATGCGGCTTGGCGACTATCTTTCATCGGTGGTAAGATCCAAGAAAAGGCTGATCGGATTGGAGCCCTGGATTATAGTGATCTTGCCGATCGAGGGCAACCCCCGAACGCCCCGCCGGCCGCTTTTGCCGGCCGGGGAAGCGCTTTCCGCCCTTGGTGTCGACCCTGGTCCGAGCCCAAGGCCGGCCCGGGCCCGGGAGCAATGATCAACCCTCATTAAATGAAAAAGGAGGAAGTGATGACTCTGGCAAAAAGGAAAATCCTGATCATGGTGGAAGAACTCTATAACGACCGGGAATTCTGGTACCCCTATTATCGCCTGCTGGAGGAAGGAGCCCAGGTACAGGTGGTCGCTCCCCGAGCGGACAAAATCTATACCGGGGCCGCAGGGATCAAGGCCAAGTCCGATCTGGCCGCCGACCAGGCCAATCCCGCCGATTATGACGCCCTGGTTATCCCCGGCGGTTACGCCCCCGATCACATGCGGCGCCATCCCACCATGGTCCGGCTGGTCAGCGAGATGGTCGGGCAGGACAAGGTGGTCGCGGCGATCTGCCATGCCGGCTGGATGCTGGCCTCCGCCGGGGTGCTCAAGGGCCGGACGGTCACCGGGTTTTTTGCCATCAAGGATGATCTGGTCAATGCCGGGGCCGCCTGTGTCGACCGCGAGGTGGCGGTTGACGGCAAAATCATTACCAGCCGCACCCCGGACGATCTGCCCGCTTTCCTCAAGGCGATCATCGCCGCCCTGGCCTGAACGTTTTGGCCGATGGTCGGGGAAGAACGCCGAAAATTGGTCCGGGTTACGCCTTGACAGCGGCCGGATGCGTTCGCATACTAGATGATCAAAAAGGAGCGGTGCCGCTTGCCGGTACCCGAGCCGCAAGGAGTGATTGGACGATGGACGAGTGGAAAAAACGCGCCCTGCTCGAGCAAGGCCTGGCCCGGATGGCCCGGAATCTGGGGCGGCACGGCTTGAGCCCTTTTGCCTGCGAATCCTGGTCGGTCCCCACCGATATCTATGAGACCGAGCAGGCTTTCGTGGTTTACATGGAATTGGCCGGGGTTGATCCTGCCGCCATTCAGGTGGTGGCCGAAGAAACTCGGCTGACCATCTCCGGCGAACGCAACTACCAACTGCCTCCGCAGGTGCGGCGGGTCCACCAGCTGGAAATTGAACGGGGCTACTTTGAAAAGCAAATTTCCCTGCCTCGGCCCATAGATGTCGCCGCCGCCGAAACCGAGCATCGCCACGGTTTTCTGGTAATTATTCTGCCCAAGCAGCGGCGGCGGATCAGTGTGCCGATCAGTTCCGGCTAACGGCTGAGTCCCGGCGCTTCAAGCGACTTGGAATAAAAGAGCCCTGCCGGCGGTTCCGCTTGGCGGAATCCCGGGCCCGGTGCCTGGAGCCGGTCACCCTGTCCAGGCGCGATCATTGGTATTTTCAGCAGAAAAACAAAGCGATGAGATGGCTATGAGTGACGACAAAAAAAACAACGAACTACCGGAATCCGGATCCTCGGGCGGATCCGAACAACAGGCCGGACCGGGGGAAACCTCGGAAGCCAAGAGCAAACGGACCAATCCGGCCAACCTGCCGGTGCCCGATGAGCTGCCGGTTCTGCCCCTGCACGGTTTCGTCTTCTTCCCCGGAATGGGCTTTCCCATGCAGATCAGCCATCCCGCCTCGATGCAGCTGGTGGATGAGACCATTTTAAAGGACCGGCTGGTGGCGGTGATCACCCATCGCAACCTGGGCGAAGACGAGGAAGAGCAGAAGCCCGACGATGAAGCCCTGCCGGAAGTTCCCTCCGCCCCCAAAGGCGAGCACCTTTACTCGGTGGGCGTGGTGGGCTATATCCACAAGCTGGTCAAATCCGATGACGGGGTTTACCAGGTCCTGGTCAGCGCGGTCAAAAAGCTGCGGGTCAAGGAATTCACCGCCCGTGAACCTTACCTGCGGGCCCGCATCGAGGTTATCCCGATGGTGGAAGCCCTCGATCAGGAAGGCGAGGCCATGCTGCTCAATCTGCGCAACCAGTTCAAGAAAATGGCCGAACTGGGGGGAGCGCCCAATGAGTTGGCGGTGACGGTGGCCTCCCTGACCAACCCCTTCTACATCGCCTACCTGGTGATTTCCCAGGTGGGCCTGAACCTGGAAGAGGAGCAGGAAATTCTCCAGATCGAGGATATCAAGGATCTGCTGCGGCGGGCCGGGCGCGAGCTGAACAAGAAGCTCGAAACCGTGGAAATCAGCCATAAAATCCAGAAGGACATTAAGGATGATATGGACAAGAAGCAGCGGGAATTCTTCCTCCGGGAACAGCTCAAGGCCATCCGCAAGGAGCTGGGCGAGGATAACGAGAATCTCGATCTCCAGGAACTACGCCAAAGACTGGCGTCGGCGGACTTGCCAGAGGAACCGCGCAAGACCGCCGAAAAAGAGCTGGACCGGCTGGGGCGGATTTCTCCTTCATCCCCGGAATACACGGTTTCCCGCACCTATCTTGACTGGCTGCTCGACCTGCCCTGGCAGAAGGTGACCGCGGACAACCTCGATCTCGAGCGAGCCCAGCAGGTTCTGGACGAGGACCATTACGGCCTGGCCGAAATCAAGAAGCGAATCATCGAATTTCTGGCCGTGCGCAAACTCAAGCAGGACATGCACGGCCCCATTCTCTGTTTCGTCGGGCCGCCGGGGGTGGGCAAAACCTCCCTGGGCCAGTCCATCGCCCGCAGCATGGGGCGCAAGTTCGTCCGCATCTCCCTGGGCGGGGTGCGGGACGAGGCGGAAATCCGGGGCCATCGCCGCACCTATATCGGCGCCTTGCCGGGCCGGATCATTCAAAGCCTGCGCAAGGCGGGGGCCTGCAACCCCCTCTTCATGCTCGACGAGATCGACAAGTTGGGGATGGACTTCCGGGGCGATCCTTCTTCGGCCCTGCTGGAAGTCCTCGACCCCGAGCAGAATTTTTCCTTTTCCGATCATTACCTGGAGATCCCCTTCGATCTTTCCAAGGTGATGTTCATCACCACCGCCAACCTGCTCGATACCATCCCCGGACCTCTCCGGGACCGGATGGAGGTGATCGAGCTGTCGGGCTACACCGAGGAAGAAAAACTTAATATCGCCCGGCGCCACCTGGTGCCCAAGCAACTCGAGGCCCACGCCATCAGCGAAGACGACCTTCGCCTCAGCGACGATACCCTGAGCAGCATTATCCGCTCCTATACCCGGGAAGCCGGGGTGCGGAACCTGGAGCGCAAGATCGGCGGAGTTTGCCGGGGGGTGGCCCGCAAGATCGTCGGCGGCCACAGCGGCCTGATCGAGGTCAAACCCGAGGATCTGGCCGTATACCTCGGCCCGGCCCAGTTCTTTTCCGAAAGCAAGGCCCGCACCTGGGGCCCGGGGCTGGCCACCGGCCTGGCCTGGACCCCGGTGGGCGGCGACCTGCTCTTTATCGAAACCGCCAAAATGAAAGGCAAGGGCGGCTTAAACCTGACCGGCAAGCTCGGCGATGTCATGAAGGAGTCGGCCAGCGCCGCCCTGACCTATATCCGTTCCCATGCCCAGAGCCTGGGGGTGGACGAAAAGATCTTCGCCCAGAACGATCTCCATGTCCACGTGCCGGAAGGGGCCATTCCCAAGGACGGGCCCTCGGCCGGGGTGGCTATGGTGGTTTCCTTGGTTTCCCTGCTTACCGGCCGGCCGGTGCGTCGCGACCTGGCAATGACCGGCGAAATTACCCTGAGGGGGGATGTCCTGCCGGTGGGAGGGATCAAGGAGAAGGTGCTGGCGGCGGTCCGGGCCGATATCAACGAGGTGATCATTCCCCGGATCAACGAAAAGGATCTGGTCGAGTTGCCGCCCAGCGCCAAGGAAAAACTCAAGGTGCACCTGGTCAACGACATCAACGAGGCCCTGGAGGCCGCCCTGGAGAAAGAGGCCCAAGCCGGGCGGCCCAAAGCCAAAGCTAAAAGCTGAAGGGCAAGGCAAATTGCGGCCGGATTAACCAGGACAGGCCCGTCGACTACCTCGGTCGGCGGGCCTGTCCGCGTTCAAATGCCGAGCAGGGCAAAAATCAACGCCCGCAAAGCGAAGATCGGCGGGCCGAGGATGCTGCCCAATACTCCGGTGGCCAGCAGGGCTATCAGGATGATAAAACCCACGTTCTCCAAGCGGTTGTACTGGGCGGCCAGGGGCGGCGGCAGCAGGCCGGTTACGATGCGGCTGCCGTCCAGGGGCGGAATCGGCAGCAGGTTGAGGACCATCAGGATCAGGTTGATGAAGACCCCGGCCCCGCCCATGTAGATCAGGGGCTGACCCACCAGCGGCGCGGTTCCGCCCAGAATCAGGCCGATTTTCAGGACCATCCCCCAGAGCAGGGCCATCCCCAGGTTGGCCAGGGGCCCAGCGGCGGAAACCAGCATCATGTCTCGGCGGGGGTCGCGCAGGTTGTGCCAGTTGACCGGCACCGGCTTGGCCCAGCCGAAGATAAAGCCGCCCAGCATCAGGAGAATACCGGGGACCAGGATGGTGCCCACCGGGTCGATATGCTTGATCGGGTTCAAGGTCAGCCGGCCCAGCCGCATGGCGGTGGGGTCCCCCAGCCGGCGGGCCATCCAGCCGTGGGCGACCTCGTGAACGGTGATGGCGAAGAGCAAGGGCAGGGCCCAGACGGCGATCTTCTGGATCAGGGTCAGTTCATTCATGGGGAAATTGTTTTCTCCTATGGTCGGCCCCGGCAAACCTGGGGTGTCGGTGTTTCCTGCCGGGTGGTCTGTTGTTTAGTAAGTGCCGCGGCCAAGACGGCCAGGGTTTGCGAGGCGCTCATGGATCTGCCGGCGATTTTTTCTCCTCAGCCCAATTCTGCTGACCGGTGGCGGCCAGCAGGGCCGGCAGGTTCTGCCGGAGCAGCTCCCGGTTCTCCAGCATAATGCTTAAAGTGACCCGGTCATCCTCGAAAGAGGGACTGGGGGTGATGCTCCAGGTGGGCGGCAAGCCCAAGGAATTGCGAAATGCGTTGAACTCGGCGGTCGCCGCGCTGAGCCGGGGGAAGCAGCGTTCATGCAGGTGGCGCATCAGGGCGGCGGTCTTTTGGGGGGTGTTCATCTCGGGGTGATCGAGTATTGCCCCGATTTCCGCGCTGCCCATGATCGCCAGCAATGAAATCCGTTCCCGCCGGGAGAGTTCCCGGCAGGCCGCGGTCACCTTTTTCTGGTTACTGGCGCTAAGCTGGAGAATCTCGATCAGCTCAAAGAGAGTCAGGCGTTCGGGCACCGTGAGGGCCAGCAATTCCCTGGCTACCGCTTCCTGCAGCCGGCCTTGGTGAAGGGCGATGGCAAAAGGCTCTTCCAGGGCGGCCAGGGCGGCGCAGTGAGCGACGCGAAAGGGGTTGGGATCCAAACCCAGCAGGGGCAGAAAACGGCGGGCGATTTCCTGGTCCGCCAGCAGGGCTTGCATCTTATGGCAAAATCGGGCCAGTTCCATGGCCGTCGGCGGCCGCTTGCAGACCAGCGCTTCCAGGGCCAGGGCCAGGGCCTCAATCTCATCGGTCTCGGTGGGCAAAACCAGGCAGGCCAGCACCGGGAGGCGGAGCTTGCGGGCGGCCAGATAGGCCCGGCGATGGCCGTTGACCAGCTGGTAGCCGTTGCGCCAGGGCCGCAGCAGGGGAGGGTGGAGCAGGCCGGCCCGCTGCAGGGAGGCAGCCAGGAGGTCGTCCTCCGTATCCGGCGGCAGGGGGGAGAGCCGGAAGGTTAGGTCGTCGAAATCAATCTGCGCCGCGGGAATCCGGCTGATTTGTCCTTGCGGGATCATAAAATCTCTTGCTATGGTTGCGGGAGTTTCGCTGAACGATACCGGGCGGCGGTTGGAAAAGCAACAGCCAAGCGGAGCAAGGGGAGGGGAGCGATGAAGGTAAGCCTGATCGCGGTTATGACATTGTGCGGGCGGATTACGCCCGGGACCATGGGCAGCCGGGAGGACCGGCGCTTTCTCGAGGAAATGCGGGCGGTCACCGACGCCGGTCTGCTGGGGGCCGGCACCGTGCGCAATCATGACGTGGAAATGCGGGGACCGGAGGGCAAGTTGCCGGCCCGGCGGATCCGGGCCCTGGTCAGCACCTCGGGCAACCTGCCCCTGGAGGGCAGAAAGATTTTTCGGGATGGCCCCCGGCCCCTGGTTTTCACCAGCGTCGCCGCCGCCCCCGCCTTGATCGCAGCGGCCGGGGAGCGGGCCGAAATCGTGGCACTGCCGGCCAGGGAAGGGGCTCTGGACCTGGCCGCCGCCTGTGAGCAGCTGGCGGCCCGCGGGGTCAGGAGCCTGCTGGTGGAAGGCGGGGCCGGCTTGAATTACCGCGCCCTGCAGCAGGGGGTGGTCGATGAACTGCTGGTCACCATCGCCCCCAAATTGTCCGGCGACCGTCACGCCCTCTCCCTGCTGGACGGCGACCGCCCCCTGGGTTCGCCCTTTCTCGACCTGGAACTGCTGGGTTTTCGCCAGGGGGACAGCGGCGAACTCTTCTGCCGCTACCGGGTGGCGGAAAAAAAGAAAACAGGAGCAGAATAATGTCCAAACAGGAACTGGCCATTTTATTTTCCGGGGGAACCGATTCCCTGGCCGTTTACGCCCTGGCCGCCATCGGGCAGCATCCGCAATTGCCCCGGCCGGTTAAAATCCACCTGCTGCACATGCTCAACGGCATGAGCCGTTTCCATGATTTCCCCCGCCGGCGCTTCCGGGTCGCCCAGGAAATTCTGGCCACCAAGCTCAGCGAGCCGGAGGGTCTGCCCCAGGCCGAGATGGTGGAGCTGGACATGGGCCGCCTCTTTCAGGGCCTGTGGCTGGACCGCTACGAAGAGCTGATGCCCCGCTACAACGGCAAGAACCTGGTCTGCGTGGCCTGCAAGGTGGCCATGCACACCAAGGCGATCCTCTATTGCATCGAACACCTGGTGCCGGTGCTGGCCACCGGCTACGCCCGCCGGCAAAGCTACTATCCCGAGCAAACCCCGGTGTTCATGGAAAAGGTCGCCGCCTTGTCCGAACATTTCGGCATTCGCACCATTTTCCCGGTCTTCGAGGATTTCGACGACGAGCAGATCACCCGCCACGTTCTCGAGGATCTGGGCCTGCCATCCACCGGCGGCGGCGAGCGCAAGTGTCTCTTCTGCCAGACCCTGACCACCGCCACCCCCAGCGAGATCGGGGCCTATCTCGACGACATGGTTCCCCGGGCCAAGGAATATATCGAACACAAGCTGCAAGGGCGGGTGCGGGAGGCGGCCGCGGTCTTCCCTCCGGGTCGGTGACGGCCGGGGCTGGCTCGAGTGACTGATCCAAAAGGGGTGATTATGGCGGAGGCTGATCGGATTCAACTGGAAGCATCCTGGAAGAATTTGCTGCTGGACGAGTTTGCCCGCCCCTATATGCAGAATCTGAAAAAATTTCTCCAGGGGGAACTGGGGGCCGGCAAGAATATTTACCCCCGGGGCAAGGAGATGTTCGCCGCCCTTGACCTGACCCCCTTTGACCGGGTCAAGGTGGTGATCCTGGGCCAGGATCCCTACCATGGCCCCAACCAGGCCCACGGCCTCTGTTTTTCGGTGCGCCCGGGAGTGGCCATTCCTCCCTCGCTCCTCAATATCTACAAGGAGCTCAAGGAGGACGTCGGTTTTATCATCCCCAGCCACGGTTTTTTGCAAAGCTGGGCCGAGCAGGGGGTCCTGCTGCTCAATGCCACTCTCAGCGTTGAACAATGGAAGGCCGGCTCCCACCAGGGCAAGGGCTGGGAGCAATTCACCGACCGCATCGTGCACCTGCTCAACGATGAGCGGGAACACCTGGTGTTTATGCTCTGGGGCAGCTACGCCCAAAAAAAAGGGGCCTTTGTCGACCGCGACAAGCACCTGGTCCTCCAGGCCCCGCACCCCTCACCCCTCTCCGCCCACCGCGGCTTCTTCGGCTGCCGCCATTTCTCCCAGGCCAACCGTTATCTGGAAGCCCACGGTCAAGCCCCGATCAACTGGCAGTTGCCCCTCGACCCCGGAAACCGGCCCAAGCCTTAGCCACGAATTGGGACCAGCAGGGGGGCGGCCTGCTATCTGAGCCGACCTGATCGCCCACGGAGCCGGAGGGGCCGGTCATCCTGCCTTGGTATCGGCAAGGTGGAGCAGAGATCAAAGCTCCCGAAAAACCATAGATTGGCTGAAGGTGCGACCGTGCCGCAGATTTGGGCAAGCAGGGGGGCGAACCATAGCCTGTTATGTGAGCCGACCTGATCGCCCACGGAGCCGGTGGGGCCGGTCATCCAGCCTTGGTATCGGCAAGGTGGAGCAGAGATCAAAGCTCCCGAAAAACCATAGATTGGCTGAAGGTGCGACCGTGCCGCAGATTTGGGCAAGCAGGGGGGCGAACCATAGCCTGTTATGTGAGCCGACCTGATCGCCCAAAGATGCGGTGCGGTCGCGCCTTCAGCCGGCCAGCTGGCCGCAGGCGGCGGAGATATCCGAGCCCCGGCTGCTGCGGAGCAGGGTGGTGTGGCCGGCCTGGCGTAAAATCTGGCGAAAGGCCTCGATGGTTTCGTCATCGGGTCTCTCGTAGGGAAAGTCGGGGCTTGCGTTGTAGGGCAGGATGTTGATTTTGCAGCGGATCCCATGCAGCTTCTTGACCAGCAGCCGGGCGGCGGCCGGGGAATCGTTGATCCCTTTGAGCATGGCATACTCGATCATGATTCGCCGCCGCGGCGGCAAGGGGTATTCCCGGCAGGCCTTGAGCAGTTCTTCCAGGGGGTAGGTCCGGTTGATCGGCATCAGCCGGTCACGGGTCTCGTTATCCGCCGCGTGCAGGGAAACCGCCAGGTTGACCGGCACCTTTTCGCCCAGTTCCTTCATTTTAGGGACGATCCCGCAGGTGGAAACGGTGATCCGGCGGCCGGAAAAATCGTGGGCCCGCTGCTCCATCAGGATCTGGATAGCCCGGATCAGGTTGTCGAAGTTGAGCAGGGGCTCGCCCATCCCCATGAAGACCAGATTGTTGACCCCCTTGCCGGAGCCGCCCCTGTCCTGCAGCCAGACCAGGGCGGCATCGACCTGGCCGACGATTTCCGCCGCCGTCAGGTTGCGCTTGAAGCCCAGGGTGCCGGTGAGACAGAAATTGCAGCCCATGGCGCAGCCCACCTGGGAGGAGACACAGAGGGTGTTGCGGTCTTCTTCCGGAATCAGCACGCTTTCGATGAGCTGGCCGTCTTCCAGGCGGAAGGCGAATTTGACCGTCCCGTCCGATGAACACTCGACTTTGGCCGGCACCAGCCGGCTGAGATAAGCCTTCTCCGCCAAAAGCTGGCGAACGTGCTTGGCGATATCGGTCATCTGGCCAAAATCGCTGAAGCCCGGGCGGTGAATCCAGGCAAAGATCTGCCGGGCCCGGAAAGGTTTCAGGTCCAGGCTTTCCACCCAGGCGGTAAGTTCGGGCAGGGTCAGATTTTTAAGATCGATTTTTTCCATTATCAGAGGCCCTCTGGGGGGCAAAAAGGAGTAGCGGCAACCCGGCGGGCAACGCCGCTTCCTTATACGTTATCGGCTTGGGGATGGCGAGCAAAATTTGGCGCCGGGGTCCCGGCCGGACCGGGGGCGGACTACCGGGGTTAAAGAGCATGCTGTTGTCATTTTATCATGTCGTACTGCCGGTAAAATTGTTCGTAGACGCGGCGCAGATCAGGAGTAAGGTATTGGATCGCCGGGCCGGCGATCGCGGCCGGCACGCCGCCGTAGAAGGTTTCGGCGATGCCGCCGCTGATACAGGCCAGGGTGTCGCTGTCCCCGCCCAGCGAGACCGCGTTGCGGATCGCGTCTTCGTAGGAAGTCGAGTCCAGGAAGGCGATAAGCGCCTCGGGCACCGTGCCCTGGCAGGAGATATCAAAGGAGTAGCCGGGCCGGATTGCGGCCACGGTGCGACTGAGATCATAGCCGAAGCGGGTGGCGATCTCCGCCCGAATTTCTTCCCGGGAGTTGCCGGTCCTGGCCAGAAAAACCGCCAGGGCGGCGGCCTGGGCCCCCTTGATGCCCTCGGGGTGGTTGTGGGTGCAGGCGGCACTCCGGGCTGCCTCGGCCAAGACCTCTGCCGCCGTGGCGCAGGCAAAGCCAACGGGGCTGACCCGCATCGCCGCCCCGTTGCCCCAACTGTTGTAAGGCTGCGGGTTCTCCGCTTGCAGCCAGCGGTAAAAGGATCCTCCGTAGCCGGCGGCGGGATAGCGTTGGCCGAACTCCCGCAGGGTTTCCCGGTAAGGCCGGCCGGTAAGGATAGCCGCCGCCACGGCAATGGTGAGCACGGTGTCATCGGTGAAACGGCAACCCCGGCCAAAGAGGGGGAAATCCTTGCTCTTAAGGGGAGCATGCTCATAAACCGAACCGATTATGTCTCCGGCGATTGCCCCGATCATTTAATTCTCCTCAGGCGGTTCATGATGCCCAACCGGCTGCTTTGCCAGGCTGGCCCGAATAAGGCAAAATGTCAAATTTTCCAGCAGACTGCCAGGCTGGTCGGGCTCTCAAGTAACCGGACGGCTCCTGCCGGGCTCTCGTTGCTTTCCCCCTGAGGATGCTTAAAGTGTTAACAGTAATTTTACCAAAGGAAGAAATGTGATGAAGCTCTTGCTGCTGCTGATTCTTTTTATGCTCTTCGGCTGGGGGGTGACCATGCTGGCCAGTGGCCGGGTGGCGGTCAACGGCCCAGGGCCGGCAAACGCGGCCAAGGCCACCCTGGCCGGGGGCTGCTTCTGGTGCCTGGAAAAACCTTTTGCCCAACTGGACGGGGTTCTGGCGGTGACCGTCGGCTACACCGGCGGTCGCAGCACCAACCCCACCTACGAGGATTACGCCGCCGCCGGCCATATCGAAGCGGTGGAAATCGTCTTCGATCCTCAACGCATCTCTTATCCGGAGTTGCTTGACGTTTTCTGGCGCCAGATCGATCCCACCGACCCCGACGGCCAGTTCGCCGACCGGGGCCGGGCCTATTCGACGGCGATCTTTTACCATGACGAGGAACAGCGGCAACTGGCGGAAAAGTCCAAAGAAGCTTTGGCCCAGCGCGGGGTTTTCACCAAGCCGATTGTCACCCCGATTATCCCCGCCCAGACTTTTTATCCGGCCGAGGAATACCACCAGGCTTATTATCGCAAAAATCCCCTGCGTTACAAGTTCTACCGGGCCGGCTCCGGCCGGGATCGCTTTCTGGCCGAGGTTTGGGACACCGAGGGCAAAGCCTGGAGCGAACGGGAGCTGCGGGAGCGGCTTACCCCCCTGCAGTACCGGGTCACCCAGCAAGACGGCACCGAGCCGGCCTTTGCCAACGAGTACTGGGACAATAAGCGCGAGGGGATCTACGTCGATATCGTTTCCGGCGAACCGTTGTTCAGTTCGCGGGACAAGTATGATTCCGGCACCGGCTGGCCGAGCTTCAGCCGGCCCCTGGTTAAGAAAAACATCGTCGAGCGTAAGGACCGGCGCCTCTTCCAGGTCCGCACCGAGGTGCGGAGCCGCCAGGCCGATTCCCATCTCGGCCACGTCTTCCCCGACGGACCGCCGCCCACCGGCCTGCGCTACTGCATCAACTCGGCGGCCCTGCGCTTTATTCCCCGGGAGGAGCTGGCTGCGGCCGGTTACGGCGAATTCAGCCACCTGTTTGAATAAGCCGCCGACGGCGGAACTGCTTTGGGAACAGCCATATCCTTAATGGCTTTCAGAGGGCCCGCAGGCCCTCCGGGCGCAGGCTGATCTCGCCGGCCAGGGCCCGGTCGATGGCGGCCAGCACCCTTTCCCGGTCCTTGGGCAGGCGGGCGTTGATGCTGAGATAATTGGAAGGGTGATTGCTCTGCAACTGACAGCGGCAATCGCCCAGGCTGGCCACCATCAGGCGCAGTTCCCGGAGCAGGCCGGCCTGGTCGGGAAGGGCGAACAAGCCCCGGCGGGCGTCTTCGTAAAGGGGGGTGCCCGGCAGCAGCATCAGGGTCAGAATGCCGATCTGGTTGGGCTGCATGGCCCCGAGTACCCGGCCGGTGGCCTCGGCATGGGCCGTTGAAGCCGCCGCCCCGGCGATGCCCAGCAGGGCGGTGACCGAGAGAAAGAGACCGGCCTGGCGCACGGCCTGGCCGGCGGCGATCAGGCCGGCGGCAGCGGCCCCCTTGCGGATGGCGGCCAGGGTAGCATCATGGCCGCTTTCCAGGCCCAGATAAACCCGGTCCAGGCCCAGGGCGGCTAGTTCGGCCAGATCCTGGCGGCTCTTGCTCCGCACCGCCTTGGCGTTGGCGTAGAGGCTTACCCGTTTGACCCAGGGCAATCGTTTGCGGATGGCCAGCAACAGGGCGCGCAAGCGGTGCTGGGGGAGAATCAGGACGTCCCCATCGGCCAGGAAGAGCCGATGCTGGCGGCGGCAGTAACGGGCGGCGAAATCGAGGTCGGCCCGGATAATCGCTTCATCCTTGAGGCGGAACTTTTCGGCCTTGTAGGTGGCGCAGAAGGTGCAACGGTTGTGGGAACAGCCCACCGTGACCTGGAGAATGATGCTGTCCGCCTCGCTTGGGGGGCGGATAAGATGGGCGCCCTGGTAATCCATGCTTAAAGCTCCAACAGCACCGTGGCTTGGGGCGCTTGCCGGGCCGGCTTGACCGGCCGGGCCCGGTCCGCCTGCCGCCCAAGGGGGTGCTGCTGGAGGTTTAAATTACTGAATTTGCAAGAATATATCTGCAGCATTTCAATTGTTGCCGGCAAACTTCTCCATGAATTCGACCAGTTTTTCCACGCCCTGGCGGGGGAAGGCGTTGTAGATCGAGGCCCGGCAGCCGCCCACCGAACGATGCCCCTTGAGTCCGTCGAGGCCCAGGGCGGTGGCTTCCTTGATGAACTTGGCCTCCAGTTCCGGGGTGGGCAGGTTGAAGGTCACGTTCATCAGGGAACGGGATTCGGGACGGGCGTGGCCGCGGTAAAAATCGAGCCGGTCGATGGCATCGTAGAGCAGGGCGGCCTTTTCCCGGTTGATCCGCTCGATGGCCGCCAGCCCCCCCAGGTCCCTGAGCCACTGCAGGACCAGGCCCACCGTGTAGATGGCGAAGCAGGGCGGGGTGTTGAACATCGAGCCCTTGTCGGCGTGGGTCCGGTACTTGAACATGGTCGGCAGGTTGTCCGGGGCCCGGTCCAGCAGATCCTCCCGGACGATTACCACCGTCACTCCGGCCGGGCCCATGTTCTTCTGAGCGCCGGCAAAAACCAGGCCGAAGGGCCGGATATCGAAGGGCCGCGAGAGGATATCCGAAGACATATCGCAGACCAGCGGCACATGGGCGCTGGGAAAGCTCTGGAACTGGGTGCCGTAAATGGTATTATTGGACACAAAATAAAGGTACTCGGCGGCCGGATCAACCTGGTAGTCGCCGGCGGCCGGGACGTGGTTGTAGGTTTCGCCTTCACTGGAATAGGCCACATCGATCTCGCCGAACAGCTTGGCTTCCTTGATCGCCTTCTTGGCCCAGACCCCGGTATTGAGATAGCAGGCCTTCTGGCCCGCTCCCAGCAGGTTCATCGGTACCATGGCGAACTGGGTCGAGGCCCCGCCCTGGAGAAAAAGAACCTTGTAATTGGCGGGGATATCCATTAACTCGCGGAGCAGTCGCTCGGCTTCATCGACCACCGCCATGAAGGGCTTGGAGCGGTGGCTCATCTCGATGATGCTCATGCCGAGATCCCGGTAGTTGATGATATCCCGGGCGGCCTGGCGCAAAACTTCCGGCGGCAGAGTGGCCGGGCCCGGACTGAAATTGAAAATACGCTCCGGCATGGGTTGGTTCTCCTTATATGGACCAGGTGAATCGGAAAGAGACTGGGGAAGCATGAAAGACCAAGAAGTTTACCGAAAAAACCGGGAGCCAACAACCGTTTTCTGTCTGGTCGGTCCCACCGCGGTGGGGAAAACCGCCCTGGCCCTGGAACTGGCCCATAAATATAATGCCGAGATCATCAGTGTCGATTCCATGCAGGTTTACCGCTACCTTGACATCGGCACCGCCAAGGCCAGCCCGGAGGAGCGGCGGCAAGTTCCCCATCATCTTATTGATATCGTCGACCCGGACGAAGACTACAGCCTGGCCCGCTTCCTGGCCGATGCCGCCGCGGCCCTGGCCGCCATCCGGGAGCGGGGCAGGGCGGCCCTTTTCACCGGCGGCACCGGTCTCTACCTGCGCGGTTTGCTGGAGGGAATATTTAAGTTTGATCAATATGATCCTGAATTAAGGTTAAATTTAAAGAACAGGCTTGAGAGGGAAGGGCCCGCCGCCCTGCATGCCGAGCTGGCAACCATCGATCCCCCATCGGCTTGCCGTATTCATCCCCATGACCGCCAGCGCCTGCTGCGGGCCCTGGAAATTTTTTACGCCAGCGGCCTCAGCTGGTCGGAGCATCTGCGCCGCAACCGCCAGCAGGCCCTGCTGGCGGCTGAAGTGCCGGTGATCGGGCTTGCCTCGGAGCGGGATATTTTGTATGAACGGATCAACCGGCGGGTGGAGACCATGCTGGCCCAGGGCCTGATCGACGAGGTCGCCGGTCTGCTGGCCCGTGGTTACGGGCCTGAGTTAGCGCCGATGCAGGCCATCGGCTATCGCCACATGGTGGATTACCTGAGCGGCCGTTACCCCCTGGAGGAGGCCAAGGAGCTGATGGCCCGTGATACCAGGCGCTACGCCAAACGCCAGTTCACCTGGTTCAGGCGCATGGAGAACATTCACTGGTATGATCCTGGCGAGACGGAGCAGATCAAGCTGCTGCTCGAGCAAAAAATATGAATATTCCCAACCTGATTACCGTTATCCGCATCCTGCTGGTGCCCCTGCTGGCGATCTTCCTGCTGGAAGAGCAATACAGCTATGCCTTGCTGGTTTTTATCATTGCCGGGATCAGCGACGGCCTGGACGGATTCCTGGCCCGCCTGCTCAAACAGAAAACCCGCCTGGGGGCCATTCTTGATCCGGTGGCCGACAAGGCCCTGCTGGTCACGGCCTTTGTCATTCTGGCGGTGATCGAGGTCATTCCCCGCTGGCTTACGGTTTTGGTGGTCAGCCGCGACCTGATTATCGTGGTCGGCTTCGCCATCCTGATCCTCAATGACCGCCGGCTGCAGATCGCCCCCACCTATACCAGCAAGCTGACCACCGTTATGCAATTACTCACCGTGGCCTATTTTCTCGGCTTGGCCTATATCCAGCCCCTGCTTTTTTTGCAGGATTACCTGATCTTCGCCACCGCCTTTCTGACTCTGCTCTCCTGCGCCCATTACCTGGTAATCGGCTTTCAGGCCTTGGGAAAGAGTTCTGACGGCGATAATAACTCCTAAATTCAAAACATTAAGTGTGACTGTTAATGTATTTTGCGCCGGAAACCGGCTCTGCGGCGGAAGGGGAGCAAGAAGGGGCCGGGGAACTTTGCCGCGGCCTGGCCGCCCGGCTCAACCTGCCCGCGGCCCTGGTCGCGGTTCTCTGGCGCCGCGGCTATCGCGATGAAGAGCGAATCAGAGCCTTTCTCCACCCCAACCTGGCCGATTTGCCCGATCCTGACCTGCTGCTGGGCATGGGTTCGGCCGTAGAACTGCTGACGAGCGCTCTGGGCAGCAGCCAACCGATTGTAATCTATGCCGATTATGATGCCGACGGGCTTACCGCCGGGGCCCTGCTCTACACCTTTTTGCAGGCCCAAGGACATCGACAGCTCCACTACCTGTTGCCCCATCGCCTCGAGGACGGCTACGGGGTCCACGCCCGTCTGCTGGCGGAACTGCTTCGCCAACTCCCCACCGCCGCCCGGCCGCTGCTGCTCACCGTGGACTGCGGCATCAGCGACCACCAGGCGATTGCCGCCGCCAACGACCTTGGTTTCACGGTGATTGTCACCGACCACCATCGCCCCCCGCCGCAATTGCCGCCGGCCGCCGCCATTCTCAATCCCCACCAGCCGGGCTGTCCCTTTCCATGCAAGAATCTGGCCGGAGTCGGGGTGGCCTTCTACCTGCTGATGGGGCTGCGCCGCCAACTGGCCCGGGAGGGCTTCTGGGCCGCCGGGACTCAGCCCAACCTCAAGGAGTATCTCGATTTAGTGGCCTTGGGGACCGTGGCCGACATGGTCCCTTTGCGGGGCGTCAACCGGATTCTGGTCCGGGCCGGGCTGGAGGTTCTGCAGGCCACCACCAGGCCGGGCTTGGCCGCCCTGGCCGAAATTGCCGGAATTCCCGCTGGGTTAAAGGGAACAAAGGGCCAGGGCAGGGCGCTTTGCTCCGAGGACATTTCATTTGCCCTGGCGCCCCGGCTCAATGCGGCCGGCCGGGTTGCCGCGCCGGAAACCGCCTTTCGCCTGCTGATAACCGACGATGAACGAGAGGCCGCCGCCTTGGCGGCCGAACTGGAAAAGCTCAACCGCTGGCGGCGGGAGCTGAGCGAAAACATCTACCTGGATGTGCGCCGTCAGGCCGGCCAGGCCGAGCGGCAAGACCTCAATATTCTAATTTATTCCGACCCAAGCTGGCATCCGGGAGTCCTGGGGATTGCCGCCAGCAGGCTGGTAAGAGATTTTGACCGGCCGGTGATCCTGCTGGGCGAGGAGGAGGGAATCATTAAAGGATCGGGCCGCAGCATCGAGGGCTTGGATCTGCTGGCGGCGGTCGGCAACTGTGAGGAACTGCTGCTGGGTTACGGCGGTCATGCCGCCGCCCTGGGCCTGAGCCTGCAGAAGGATAAGCTCGAGATCTTCCGGCGCCAACTCGACCGGGAAACGGGCCAGCGCCTGGCCACCATGCCGGCCCGGGAAGCGCTCAGCATCGACTGGTCATTCCCGGAAGGGCGCATAGACAGATATTTAACCAGCATATATCATCTCCTGGAACCGTTCGGTTCCGGCAACCCCGAGCCGATTTTTCAGGTTCGGGGGAGATTAACCCGGCCGACCCTGGCCGGGCGCAACCATCTCCGCTTCCACTGGCAACAGCCGGATCTTTGCCTGCCGGGCATTGCCTTCGATTATGGCGCGATCGATCCCGAGCTTAGCAGCCGGACAGTGGAGCTGATTTTTACCCTCCGCCGCAACTTTTACCAGGGGCAGGTCTCCTGGCAACTCCAGAGTAAATCCGTTTCAACCATCACCTGAACTGATCCCAGGGACCCGCAAACGGTTACCGACCAAAAACCTCCGAGCTTGCGACGGCGAAGAGGGGGGACAAGCCCTACAGGACGGCTTGTTTCACAAGCCTTTGTAGTTACATGCTTTATCTAACTATACATAATATACATTATGCGACATTGATAAAATAATTCCGGGCAGCAGGGGAAACTGGTCGGGCCATCGGGCTTGGCTTGCCCCCGGTTTTATCGATGGTAGTAATCAGGAAAACCTGTAGGCCGGCTTAAACTGAACGGCAAACAATCCCTCTGAACTACCGGCCCGAACCCGGTGGTGGTTTCACAAGCTTTTTCCGTTAAATTCTGGTACAAAAGGCCCCGGCGCTCCGTTGTTCCGGTGCCGCTATTGTGAATACTTTAAAAACGCTGAATCAATGCATTAACTGTTGCAACCGGAGAAATTCGATGAACCGTGATATTTACCAGGAACCCCTGGTCAGCCGTTACACCAGCCCGGAAATGCAGGCCATCTTTTCCGAACGAAGCAAGTTCACCACCTGGCGGCGCTGCTGGATTGCCCTGGCCGAGGCCCAGCATGAACTGGGCCTGGATGACCTGGTGACCCGGGAAATGATCGATGAGTTGAAAAAGCACGCCACCGATATCGATTTCGACCTGGCCGCGGCCAAAGAAAAGGAAATTCGCCATGATGTCATGGCCCATGTTTACGCCTACGGTCGCCAGTGCCCCACCGCCGAACCTATTATTCACCTGGGAGCCACCTCCCAGTTCGTCGGCTGCAACACCGACCTGCTTTTGCAAAAACAGGCTCTGGCGCTGGTCAAAAAGGCCCTGCTCCACGTTATCGCCAACCTGGCTGATTTTTGTCGAAAAAACAAAGGATTAGTTACCCTGGGCTACACCCATTACCAACCGGCCCAGCCGACCACGGTGGGCAAGCGCCACACCCTCTACCTCCAGGATCTGCTGATGGACCTCGACTCCCTCGAGTGGCTCGAAGGTCAAATCAAGGCCCGCGGGGCCAAGGGTACCGTGGGCACCCAGGCCACCTTTTTCGAGCTATTCCGCGGCGACCACCGGAAAGTGCGGCAGCTGGATGAACTAGTTGCTCGAAAGCTTGGTTTTCCCGAGGTTTTTCCGGTTACCGGCCAGACCTATACCCGTAAGCTGGATATAAAAATCGCCGAGGTCCTGGCCGGCATCGGGGCCTCGGCCCACAAATTCGCCGTCGACCTGCGCCTGCTGTCCAATCTCAAGGTCCAGGAAGAGCCCTTTGCCCAGCACCAGGTGGGCAGTTCAGCCATGGCCTACAAGCGCAATCCCATGCGTTCGGAGCGCATGACCGGCTTGGCCCGCAAACTTATGGGCCTGGTCCCCAATTTTTACGCCACCTTTGCCAACCAGTGGTTCGAGCGCACCCTGGATGACTCCGCCATCCGCCGGATGGACATTCCCCAGGCCTTTCTGTTGACCGACGCCATCCTTAGGCTGTATATGAATATAACTTCCGATATGGTTGTTTATCCGCAACAAATTGCGAAACACCTGCGCCAGGAACTGCCCTTCATGGCCACCGAAAAAATCCTGATGGCCGCCGTCCGCAAGGGGGCCAGCCGCCAGGAAATGCATGAGATCATCAAGCGGCACTCGGTGGCGGCCGGTAAAAAGGTCAAGGATGAAGCCGGCGAGAACGACTTGCTGGCCCGCCTGGCCGCCGATCAGGACATGCCCTTCACCCTGGCCGAGCTGGAAGGCTTGATGGCCAATCCCGCCGAATTTGCCGGCCGGGCGGAAACCCAGACCGAAGAATTTCTGGCGGAAGAAGTAGAGCCGCGCCTGGCCGCCCATCGCGACCTGCTGGGAACCATTGACAGCTCGCTACGGGTATAGGATTAGCGGTGACTAAAACTTATTTCAGGGTGTGGGCCCTCCCCGCTTCGGCCATGAGGATTCCAGCCAAGGACCGGCAGTGCAAAATTTAGCCTCTCGAACCATGACCATAGCTCCGGCCCGAATCGGTTTTTTTCGTTTTATCCTGGAAGCTTATGATAATCTGGCCGTACTCACCACCCTGGATGAGAAGACGGGCCTGGTGGTGCTGCGCTATCCGCCCGAGGCGGCAACGGAGGTCGCGACCCTGCTGGCGGCCCTGGAGCCGCAACTGGCAGCGCCGCCCTGCCCCGCCCCCCATGCCCAGTGAATGCCTTTTTTATATTAATTAAAATCGCCAATATACAATTATATAAGCTTTAAATCTCAGAAATTGCTGTGCTTGTTCGCTCCGGAAAAAAAATTTTTAATGATCGGGAAACATGGCTGGAACCAGAAATCTTTATATTGAAACCTTCGGCTGCCAGATGAACGAGCGGGACTCGGAAATCATGGCCCAGCTCATGGGCGAGGACTCTTACCTGGAGACCGCCCGAGCCGAGGATGCCGACTGCATTGTCGTCAACACCTGCAGCATCCGGGGCAAGGCCGCCCAGAAGGCCTACAGCCTGCTGGGCGGCTATCGGGCCCTCAAGGAGCGCCGGCCCGACCTGGTGATCGCGGTGGCCGGTTGCGTGGCCCAGCAGGACGGAGAAAGCCTGCTTAAGCGGATGCCCCACCTCGATCTGGTAATCGGCCCGCAAAATATTTACCGGCTGGCCGAACTGGTGGCGGCGGCCCGGGACAAGGCGGCCCGGACCGCCGCCACCGAATTGCGGCCCGATTTTGCCATTCCCCCTTTTCTGCCGAAGATGGATGGCGGCGGCCCGCCTCACAAGCGTTTTGTCACCATCATGCAGGGTTGCAACAATTTCTGCACTTATTGCGTGGTTCCCCACACCCGGGGACGGGAGATCAGCCGCCGGCCCGAGGATATCCTGGCCGAGGTCAGCCACCTGGCCGCCCATGGAGTGCGGGAAATCACCCTGCTGGGCCAGAACGTCAACTCCTATGGCCGGGATCGCCAGGCAACCGGCCATGATCCTCTGGACTTTCCTGCCCTGCTGCGGGCGGTGGCGGCGGTGGAAGGGATCAGCCGGATCCGCTTCACCACCTCCCACCCCAAGGATCTTTCGCCAGAACTGGTCCGGTGTTTTGCCGAAATCGCCAAACTCTGCCCCCATTTTCACCTGCCGGTTCAATCGGGCTCCGACCGGATTCTGGCCCGGATGAACCGCCATTACACCCGGGCCGACTATTTGGCCAAGGTGGCCGCCCTGCGCCGGGCCAGACCCGATATTGCCATCACCACCGACATCATCGTCGGCTTTCCGGGAGAGAGCGAAGCGGATTTTGCCGAAACCATGGAAACTATCAACTTTGTGCGCTATGACTCTGCTTTTTCGTTTAAATACTCTGATCGACCCCTGGCTGTCGCCGCCGATTTCCCAGCCAAGGTGCCCGAGGAGGTTAAAAGCGAGCGGCTGGCCCGGCTCCAGGCCCGGCAGGATGAGATCAGCCAGGAAATCAGCGCCGCCCTGGTGGGACAAACCCTGGAAGTAATGGTGGAAGGGCGGAGCAAAAATGCCGGCCGCCAATGGAGCGGCCGCAGTGCCGACAATCGAATCGTCAATTTCGATTGCGATCGGCAACTGGCGCCGGGTCAATTGCTGCCGGTCCGGGTGGCTGAAGCCTGCCGCCACAGCCTGCGCGGCCGTCTGGCCTGACGGTTGGCAGCCACGACTTCTCAGCGGCCAGGCGGCATCATGCTGGCTTGGTGATTTAATCTGATAAAGGGGAGGACTTACGATGATCGATCTGCATACCCACTGCCTGTTCAGTGACGGGGCTCTGGTTCCGGCGGAACATTTGCGCCGGGTGGCGGTGCTGGGCTACAGCGCCGTGGCCATCACCGATCACGCCGACTCATCAAGTCTGGACTTCATTATTCCCCGGCTGGTGGCGGCGGCCGCCGCCTTGAACCCCCACTCCCCTACCCGGCTGATTGCCGGCATTGAGTTGACCCACATACCGCCGGCCCTCTTTGCCGAACTGACCGTCCAGGCCCGGCAGCTCGGGGCCCGAATCGTGGTGGGCCACGGTGAAACGGTGGTGGAACCGGTGGCGTCCGGCACCAATCGAGCCGCCATCGAGGCCGGGGTCGACATTCTCGCCCACCCCGGCCTGCTCAGCCGCGAGGACGCCGAGCTGGCCGCCCGCAAAGGGGTTTTCCTAGAACTTTCAGGGCGCAAGGGGCATTCCCTGACCAACGGCCATGTCGCCGCGCTGGCCCGGGCGGTGGGGGCACGCCTGGTAATCAACGCCGACGCCCATGAGCCGGGAGATTTTCTCACCGCCGCCCGGGCGGAAATGGTGGGCCGGGGGGCCGGACTTTCGGCTGAGGAATACGCAATAGTCCGGCGCAACATGGAGGAGCTGGCCCAAGGCCGCTAAAGACCGCTCTTCAGGTTGCCTCGGTCCCCTGCCCCCGGCCCAGGCCGGAGTCCCTCCGGGGGGCCAGGGCCGACAATCCGGTTGGAACGCCAGCCCGGCGGATCCGGACTATTCCACCCTGAATTCAGCGCTTTGAACCGTATTGTTCCCTTGATCCCGCAGCTCGACCCGCCACTCCCCGGGCCGCTGCCGGACGTTGATGGAGGAAAAGGTCCGCCAGCGAGGGCCCTGGCCCAGAATCAACGGGACGGCGGCGACCTCCACCCCGTGATGGAACCAGACAAAGCTGACCGTGGTATCCTCCCTGATCTCGCGAGCCTCGATAAAGGCATACACCCGGTCAAGGTCGGCGGCAAAAGATTCGGCCGGGCCGACGGGTTCCCGGTCCACCACCGCCGTCGCGATCACCATCCTTTCCAGGCGGAACAGTTCGGCGGCCGCGGCCGAGCTTAAGCCGGCCAACAGCACGGCCGCAACAACGATCATCATCATGAGTTTGCGTGCCATTTCTTCCCTCCTTGTCTTAAAGCTGGTTTTTTCTCGATCGGGGCAGCGCATCCCCGGCCATGCGGATTGTCGATTGGCCCATGCCCTCCGCTAACCGGTCCGGCTGCGACGGGCCACCGGCTATTATTGATTTTAGGCCACCGACCAGCCTCAATCAATCGTAATCTGGGGGCGGATGCGCTCCAGGGTCTTGGGGCCGATCCCGCGGACCTGCAGCAGATCTTCGTTGCTGGCAAAGAAGCCTTTGCTTTCACGGTGGTCGACGATGCGTTGGGCCAGGGTAGGACCGATGCCCGGCAAAAAAGCCAGGGTCCGGACATCGGCGCGATTGACGGCTATGGGCTGAAAAGTGAAGATGGCAAGGTGAGGCGGCTCGGAAGACCGCCCCGTTTCGGCGGGGCTGGAGTCAAGCCGGTAAAGACCCTCGGGCCGCTCGGGACCGGCGAGCCATTGATACTGATAGGGCGATGGCGAAACGGTGGCGGGGGGGCCGGTCCGGGGCAGAACGGCGAATAGCCCCAAGCCCAGCCCCAGCAGCAGCAACAGCAGCAAAGAAACGGTTTGCGGGCTCCTGCTTGACGCTCCGCCGGCCCAAGGGGCGGCCGGGCCGCTCCGGGGCCGGGCCGGAATTTTATTCCTTGACCTGACGGGCGCGTTCATCCTTCATCAGCTTGTAGGTGATACTGTCCACCAGGGCCTGCCAGCTGGCTTCGATGATATCGTGGGAAACCCCCACGGTGCCCCAGGTCGCGGTTTCGTCGCGGGATTCGACCAGCACCCGGACCCGGGCTCCGGTGCCGTGTTCACTGGCCAGCACTCGCACCTTGTAATCCTGCAGTTCCACCGCCGCCAGGCTGGGATAGAAACCATTCAGGGCCCTGCGCAAGGCGTTGTCCAAGGCATTGACCGGGCCATTGCCCAAAGCGGCGGCATGGACCGTCTCGCCCCCCACCTCAAGGCGGATAGTGGCCTCCTCCAGGATTCTTTCCTCCGGGCGATTGTCGCCGGGTTCCTTTTGGCTGAGGACCCGAAAACCGAGGAGCCGGAAATATTCCTTGCGGGTACCCAGGGCCTTGCGCATCAGCAGCTCAAAGGAAGCCTCGGCCCCTTCATACTGAAATCCCTGGTTTTCCAGTTCCTTGAGTTTTTTCAGAATCGAGCTGACCAGAGGATCCTGACTGTCCAGGTCGATCCCGAATTTTTTGGCCTTGTGGAGAATATTGCTGCGCCCGGCTTGGTCGGAAATCAGAATCCGGCGGATATTGCCCACCCGTTCCGGTACGATATGCTCATAGGTCAGGGGGTTGCGCTTGACCGCGCTGACATGGATCCCGCCCTTGTGGGCAAAGGCCGCCTGGCCCACGTATGGTTGATACTTATTGTGGGCCAGATTGCCCAGCTCAGAGACGAACCGGGAGGTTTCCGTCAACTTGCCCAGATTTTCGGCGGCGGCGAAATAGCGCTTCATTTTCAGGGCCAGACCGGGCATGATCGAGGTCAGGTTGGCGTTGCCGCAGCGTTCGCCGATGCCGTTGATAGTCCCCTGGATATGGCTGATTCCCAGGGAAACGGCGATCAGGGAATTGGCCACCGCACACTCCGAGTCATTGTGGGCATGGATCCCCAGTTCAACCGGCAGAACCGGCCCTTCGCCGCCCCGGGGCGGGGTCTTTTTGGCTTTGCCCCCCTTTTTAGCGCCGGGCTTGGCGCCGGCCTTGACCGGCAGCGAGGCCAGATGCTGGCGGACCTCGTTGACAATCGCCGCCACTTCTCCGGGCAGGGTGCCACCATTGGTGTCGCAGAGGATCAGGCATTGGGCTCCCCCGGCCATGGCCCGTTCCAGGGTACTCAGAGCGTATGAGGGGTTGGCCTTGAAGCCGTCGAAGAAGTGCTCGGCGTCATAAAAGAGGAATTCAACGTGGGGCCGCAGGAAGGCCAGTGAATCCTCGATGATCTGCAGGTTGTCGGCCAGCTCGATCCGCAGGGCGTCGCGGACATGGACATCCCAGCTCTTGCCGAAGATGGTGATCGCCCGGGTCTGGGCGGCAATCAGGGCGGCCAGGTTGGGATCCTGCTCCGGCGGGTTGTTGAAGTTGCGGGTGCTGCCGAAGGCCGCGACCACCGTATGCTTCAGGTCGTAATTGCGAATCTCTTCAAAGTATCGGGTGGAGGCGGGGTTGGCTCCGGGCCAGCCTCCTTCGACGAAATCGACCCCCAACTCATCAAGCTTGAGGGTGATCCGCAGTTTGTCTTCCACCGAAAGATTGAAGTTCTCGGCCTGGGTGCCATCCCGCAGGGTGGTATCGTATATGGTCAATAATTCTTTCATGGCCTTGTCTGCACCTCTATCCGTTGGTGGCGGCAATTTATTCAAGCCTCTTTTTCCTGCAGGTTGAAGGCGTCATGCAGCGCCCGGACTGCCAGTTCGGTATATTTTTCATCGATTACACAGGATATCTTGATTTCCGAGGTGCTGATCATCTCGATATTGATGCCTTCCCGGGCCAGCACGTCGAACATCGTGGTGGCGATCCCGGGATGATTGCGCATGCCCACTCCGACCACGGAGACCTTGCAGATATTTTCCGAACCGCTGACCCTTTCCGCCCCGATTTCCCGGGCCGTTTTTTCGACGATGGGCATGGCCCTCTTATAGTCGGTCTTGGGCACGGTGAAAGTGAGGTCGGTGAGGTTGCCGTCGCGGGTGTTCTGAATGATCATGTCCACCACGATGCCTTCCTTGGCGACCGGGGTGAACAGCCGCGAGGCGATCCCGGGAACGTCGGGCAGTTTGCTCACCGTGATGCGGGCTTCGTTGCGATTATAAGTAACCCCGGAGACCGGATTTGATTCCATGGTTTTATCCTCCTCGACAACCCATGTTCCTTCTGTATTGGTGAATGTTGAACGAACCTGTACCGGCACCTTGTGCCGCTTGGCGATACTGACGGAGCGGATGTCCAGCACTTTGGCTCCCAGACTGGCCAGTTCCAGCATTTCATCATAGGTAATGCGATCAATTTTGCGGGCCGAAGCGCAGATGTTGGGATCGGTGGTGTAAACCCCTTCCACATCGGTAAAGATATCGCATTGATCGGCCTTGAGCGCCGCGGCCAGGGCCACGGCGGTGGTGTCCGAGCCTCCCCGGCCCAGGGTGGTGATCTCCCCGCTCTCGGTAACCCCCTGGAAGCCGGCCACCACCACTACCCGGCCCTGGTCGAGATGGTTGTTGATCAGTTCATGGTCGATGGCGAGAATCCGGGCCCGGGTATGCATGTTGTCGGTATGGATTTTGACCTGGTCGCCCAGCAGGGAAACGGCGTCGCCGCCCAGCTCCTTGACCGCCATGGCGAACAGGGAGATGGTCACTTGCTCGCCGGTGGCCAATAGCATGTCCAGTTCCCGGGGGGCGGGAATGTTCTGCATCTGGTTGGCCAGGTCAACGAAACGGTTGGTTTCGCCCGCCATGGCGGAGAGCACCACCACCAGACGGTGTCCCTCCCGCTGCCGGGCCAGCACCCGCTCGGCCACGGCCTTGATTTTTTCCGGGTTGGCGACCGAGGTGCCGCCGAATTTCTGTACGATGAGCGCCATTTATTTCATTGCCTTTCTGGTTGGCCGACGGCCCCCATTGATCAAGAGCCCCGTCGGTTTTTTGAAAACAAGCAAAAGATAAATATCTTACTCTTTGGGCCGGAAAAATCAAGAAAACCATTTGCGGGCCCGCCCGGCAGGCCGCAAAAAAGTTGCTATTTTCGGGCTTCCAGCTTGGCTTGTTTGCTTTTTTACTTGAGATAAATCTTGAATTTTGCTAGACAATTGGAGTATCAAGCATCGTCGGCGGCAGAACGTTGCCCTCCCCGGGCAACAGCCCCGGCCAGATGCCAGTGAACTGAAGAATTGTTTAATGGTCGCCGGTTTGGGCCGGCTCCGGTTTTTTGATTCCGATCCGGAGGGTTGTCGCTCTCCGGCTTTTTATTGCAGGTCGCCGCCTTTGCCTACCCCACCCTTCAATATCGTTCTGGTGGAACCCGAGATCCCCCCCAACACCGGCAGCATCGCCCGGCTTTGCGGCGCCACCGACACCATCCTCCACCTGGTGCATCCCCTGGGGTTCAAGATCGACGACAAGCACCTGAAACGGGCGGGGCTGGACTACTGGCCAGAAGTTAAAATCGTTAACTGGTCGAATTTGGGAGAGTTTATTGCCGCCCAAGACGAACTGCGGCTGCATTTCCTCAGCAAGAAAGTAAAGCGGCTCTATACCGAGGTGCGCTTCCGACCGGGGGATTTTTTGATCTTCGGCAAGGAAACCAAAGGGTTGCCGGAAGAAATTCTCGACCTTTACGCCGATCGCTGCTGCGCCATCCCCATGAGTAATCCCCGCATCCGCAGCATCAACCTGGCCCAGGCCGCCGCCGTGGTGCTTTACGAGGCCATCCGCCAATCAGAGGACAGAGAACAGAGGACAGAGGACAGAAAAAGCAGGCCAGGGTTCCAGTTTATCCCCTGATTCCTTCTTCTATGCTGGCTTCCGACTATGGTTTGCGGCCTTCTCTTCTCTGCCGGCTGAGTCCAGCAATTCCAGGGCGATGGCCGCGGCCCTCTGGGAGGCCCCTGCCCGGCCGAGTTTTTGCCTGACTTCCGCCAGGTCATGCAGCATGGTCTGGCGCCGCTGGGAATTATCAAGCAGAGCGGCCACTTCCCCGCCGATAAGGGCCGCTTCGGCCCGATCCTGAATCAGTTCGGGAATTACTTCCCGGCCGGCCACCAGGTTGACCAGGGTGGCGTGGGGAACATCGACCAACAGCCGGCCCACCAGATAGGTAAAGGAAGAAACCCGGTATGCCGCCACCATGGGCACCCCCAGCAAGGCCAACTCCAAGGTGACGGTTCCGGAGGCGGCCATCACCGCATGGCAGGCGGCCATCATGCCGTGCCGGTCATGTTCGCTGATCCGGATATCAAGGTCGCCATATTGGTCCAGGCCACCGGCGGTCAAGACCTCCCGGTCCAGCCCCGGGGCCAGGGGCAGGAGAAAAATCGGGGCCGGCTGCCGCCCGCGGGCCAGAATCCGGGCCGCGGCCAGAAAAAGCGGCAGCATAACGGCGATTTCCCGCCGCCGGCTGCCGGGCAGCAGGCCGATAATCCGGCGCTCATCTCCCGGCGCGAGCCCGTGGGCCGCTTTGCCGGCTTCAGCTATGGATGCGGCCGGCCCCGCCAGTTCGTCCACCAGGGGATGACCGACAAAATCCACCTCCATCCCCCTCTTACGGTAAAACTCCTGTTCAAAGGGCAGGATCACCGCCATCCGATCCACCAGCCGCTTGATCTTGCGGACTCGTCCCTGGCGCCAGGCCCAGACCTGGGGGCTGATGTAGTAGAAAACCGGAATGCCCAGCTTGCGGGCGGCGGCGGCCAGGAGGAGATTGAAATCTGGGTAATCGACCAGAATCAGCAGGTCCGGCCGTTGCGTGGTCAGAAAATTGACCAGGCGGCGGCGGGCGGCCAGAATTTCGCCCAGATGACTCAAGACCTCGATAAGTCCCACCACCGCCAGCCGGGCTGAATCATAAAGCAGCTCGGCCCCCGCCGCGGCCAGCGCGCCGCCGCCCATGGCGCTGACCCGCACTTCCGGCCGCCTGGCATGCAGGGCCTTGACCAGGTTGGCGGCGTGCATGTCGCCGGAGGCTTCGCCGGCGACGATCAGGATATGGGGAACGGACATGGGCTTTTAGAGAATCTCGCGATACTTGCGGAAATTGGCTTCGATCTGGGCCATGATCTCCTGGGCCACCTGCAGGGCCAGACGCCCCTGGGCCCCCGAAACCTGGGGGGTGGATCGTTCGTCGACGTTTTTAACGAAATCCCGCAATTCGGCTTCCAGGGCATCCTGTTCCGGCAGGGCGAGATGGATGACCTCCTCCTGGGGCAGGCCCTGTTCGTTGAGCTGATCCTTGAGGCGAATAACCATCAGGGTTTTCTTGGCGTAGTCCACGGAAAGATAGCTCTTGGGCTGAAAGATCCGCAGGCGGCGAATATTTTCCTTGGAAATCCGGCTTACCGTGATGTTGGCGGTGCAGCCGTTTTCAAAAATAATCCGGGCATTGGCGATATCGGTACTCCGGGTAACCACCGGCACCCCGACGGTATGGACGGAGCTGATGGGGGAGTCGACAATGCTCAGGATAATGTCGATGTCATGGATCATCAGGTCGAGGACCACATCGACATCAAGTCCGCGCGGTTTGAACATGTGAATCCGGTGCGATTCAATGAAAAGCGGCCGGGTGACGTATTGCCCCAGGGCGGTGACCGCCGGATTGTAACGCTCGATATGGCCCACCTGGAGGATGCATTGCCGGGCCGCCGCCTTGGCGATCAACTCGTCGGCCTCGGCCAGGGTGGTGGTCATGGGCTTTTCCAGCAAGATGTCCACCCCCTGCTCCAGGCAATCCATGGCCACCCGGTGATGATGCACGGTGGGAACCACGATGCTGACCGCCTCGACCTGGGGCAACAACTGGTGGTAGTCCGCGAAAGGAATGGTGCCGCAATCCCCCGCGACTTCGGCGGCCAGTTCCCGATTGATATCGGCCACCCCCACCAGGTCGACCTCATCCATGGCAGCATATTTGGCGGCGTGGAATTTGCCGAGGTGCCCTACCCCGATGACGCCGACGCGAATTTTTTTCATCACCCTGTTCCGATCCTGGTTGAATAATCGGGCTTAACCCACCTTCCTCGCCGGCCGGGGTTTTATCGCCCTGCGCAGGGAGCAAACCGGGGACTGCCCCGTTGTTGCCGCGGCGCGCAAGCAGTACCGGCGGCCATACTCGCGTATGCCGCCGGTACTGCTTGCGCAAAGCTGCGATGCTGCACGATTCTTCATGCCTTCATACCATGAAGAACCTGTACAATCAACTTGTTGTTTCAACATGTTATGATATGATAACCGGCATCATCTTCCCAGCCAGCAACAGTCAACCGGTATCCCATGAACGACGCCCGCAGCACCTGGAAAAGCAACCTCGGCTTTCTGATGGCCGCCATTGGTTCAGCCATCGGCCTCGGTAATATCTGGCGTTTCAGCTACATGGCCCACGAACACGGGGGCGGGGCCTTTCTCGTTCCCTACCTGGTGGCCCTGGCGGTGGCCGGAATTCCGATCATGCTGCTGGAGTACGGGGTGGGTCACCGGGAAAAAGGGGCCTCCCCCCTGGCCTTTGCCCGGATCAACCGCCGTTTCGAACTATTGGGCTGGTGGATGCCGGTGGTGGCGATGTTCGGCATCATGCTTTACTATTCGGTGGTCATCGGCTGGTGCGTGAATTATTTCTTCCACTCCTTCTCCCTGGCCTGGGGAGAGGATCCCCAGAATTTCTTTCTTAACGACTTCCTCCAGCTTTCCGCCTCAGCCTCCGAACTGGGCGGCATTCGTCCGCCCATTCTCCTGGCAACCATCTTGGTCTGGGTAAGCTGCTGGTTCATCTGCTACCGGGATATCCGCCACGGGATTGAAATTGCCGCCAAGATCTTCATGCCCCTGCTCTTGATCCTGACCGTGATTATCGTGGCCTGGACCCTGACCTTGGACGGAGCCTGGACGGGCATTCGCCACCACTATTTAACCCCCGACTGGAGCAAGATCAACTTCCTGGCCGCCGATCCGCAAGCCCGGGTTGCCGCCGGGCGGGTCTGGGCCGCCGCCTTTGGCCAGATTTTCTTTACCCTCTCCCTGGGCTTTGGGATCATGATCGCTTATGCCAGTTATCTTCCGGCCAAAACCAACCTGGCCAGAAACGCCTTGATCACCGCGGTGGTTAATTGTTCTTATTCGATCTTCGCCGGTCTGGCGGTTTTCGGGATTGTCGGTTTCATGGCCCTTAATCAGGGGGTGCCCTTCGAGGAGGCCATCCGGGGCGGACCACAACTGGCCTTCGTGGTCTATCCCCAGGCCATTTCCCTGCTGCCCGGCTTCAACGCCCTGTTCGGCGCCCTCTTCTTTCTGGTTCTGATCATCGCCGGCCTGACCTCCGGGGTTTCCCTGGTGGAGGCCTTTTCCTGCGCCCTGACCGACAAGTTCAACTGGTCCCGCTCAAAAGTGGTTTCCATCCTTTGCCTGCTGGGCCTGCTGGGCAGCCTGATCTTCACCAGCCGGGCCGGCCTTTATCTGCTCGATATCACTGATCACTTCATCACCAATTACGGTTTGGTCCTGGGCGGGCTGCTCCAATGCCTGATTATCGGCTGGTATGTCGGCCCGGAAAAGTTGCGGCGCCATATCAGCCGTCTGGGCAGCAGGGTGCCGGCGGCCTGGAACTTTTTCATTCGTTACCTGACTCCCCTGGTGCTCGGCCTGCTCCTGTTGATCGCCGTCAAGGGCGACCTCCAGGCCAACTACGGCGGTTACGCCACGATTCACCTGTTTCTCTACGGCCTGGGCTGGCTGATTTTCTGCCTGGTCATTGCCTTTTATTTCGCCCGCAAACCCTGGCGAGCCTCCCGGCTCAAGCGCAAGCATCGCTACGGAGACCAGGATCTGCTGGTTTGAAGACCGCCCGCCTTTGGCCGCGACCGGGATCTATGGGACTTGATGTCTATTTATGACGCGTAAAATACGGATTATAGTGCTGATGGCGGTGCTGGTGGCCGCCTTGCTGGCCCTGCTGCTGCCCTGGGCGCTCAAGTCCGACCCGGTAAGGGCCGAACTCGCCGAACGGCTCAGCTTTCACCTGGAAAGTGAAATCAGCATCAGCAGTATCGAGTTTGCCTGGTTGCCGGTCCCTCACCTGCTGGCCCGGGAAATCGAACTTGCGCGACCAGGGCTTAAGCTCCTGTTGGCCGAAATTCACGTTTTCCCCCGCTGGCTCTCTCTGCTGAGCTTGAGATTCGAGCCGGAACGGGTGCTGTTGCAAACGCCCAGCCTGATCGTTGATCCCGGTATGTTTTCGGACCAGGGCGAACCCTCGGTGCGGGTTTTTCCGCGGACCTTTGCCGGCCAGGTCGAGATAAGAAACGGAACCGTGGCGGTAGCAGAAATCCTGGCGGCCGGGAAAGTCAACCTGGAGGCTACCCGCTTCACCGATCTCAGGGCCACCATCCAACTCCGCCCCGGCAGCCTGCAGTGGGATTTATTCTCCCGGCCCTCCTTCGGCGAACACTTCGCCGTGCAGGGCAGCTACGATGCCACCGGCGCCTACCGCTTCCAGGCCGCGGGGCGCCAACTGCGCCTGCACGAGCTGATCACGGGTCCGGTGCTGGGGCGGGTCAACCCCTTGGCCGCCGATACCAACCTCAACATAACCGCGACCGGTCAGGGGTTGGATAGCTTTGACGCCACCCTGGTCGGCGAACTGCCCTCTTTTCTCCTGACTCCGGAAAAACCGGGCGCCGGCGAGGCGGTCCGGTTCGCTGGCGGTTTTATCGATTTGGCCCTGACCCGGCAGCAGCAGGACTGGCAGGTTCTGCTCCGGGATTTCGAGTTAAAGGAGCCGGCCCTGCAGCTGGCCGGCAAGATCGCCCGGCGCAGTCAGGATGGGGTCTCGCCCCAGTGGGAAGTCGACCTTAACGGTCGCCGGCTTGATGCCGCGGAAATCCGGGCGGCGGTCCTGGCCCTGTTCGGTGAATACAAAACGGCCCAGTACGTCGGCAACGTGGTGCGGAGCGGCTGGGCTTCCCGGGCTTCCTTCCGCTTGGCCGGCCCGGAAAACGAACTGCGCGACCCTCTTACCCTGGCGACCAGAATGGTGGTCGAGGTCGAGGTTGACCGGGCGGAAATCATGGTGCCGGAGGTCGATCTATATCTGCCCGAAGCCCATGGTTTTCTGAGGATCGAAAACGGAATTCTCGAGTTGCGGCGGGCCGAAGCCCGACTGGGGCGCAGCCGGGGGCGCGATGGCTCTCTGAGCGTCGGCCTGTTGCGCACTCTGCCCATTCTGAAACTTGACCTGGAGCTTGACGCCGACCTGGAGGATCTGCGGGAGATTCTGCCTGATCTGATCCGGCAGCCGATTTTTCAGGCCGAGATGGCGCGCTTCAGCCGGGCCGCGGGGACCGCCTCCGGTCGCCTGGTGATCGGGGACAGTTACCGGGATTTCGATGTTGCCGTCACCGTTAAGCAGGTTATGGGGGAATTGGCCTACGATCGCCTCCCCTGGCCGATCAAGCTGGACCAGGGCCGGGCCTTCATCACCCGGGAAGAGGTTCATTGGCATGAAGTAGCCGGCACGGTGGGTCCGCACCGGCTGGGCAATGCCGCCGGCCAAATTGCTTTAAACCCGCAAGCGGCCTTTGTCCTGGAGGAGGTCGAGGCGGTCCTGGCCGCCGCCCCTTTCTTCGAGCATCTCCGCGACTATCCGGTGCTGGAGCAGGCCTTGACCCCGGTCCTGACGGCGATCAGCGGCGATCTTGCCGTCCGCCGGGGCCGGGCCTCAGGCGAGCTTTTTGCCCCGGAAGCTTGGCGCTACACGGCGGCCGTTGATCTTGACCAGCTGACCTGGTTGTCGCCGTTGCTGGCCACGGAAGTCGCCAGTCCCGCCGGTCACCTGGAAATCTCGGATACCGCCGTGGTTTTGCGGGAAGTGAGCGGCGGCTTGGAGGACAGCAGCTTCATCCTCGACGGCAAGTTGCGCCACCAGCTCCTGCGCGACTGGCAGGGGGACCTGGGCGTTACCGGCCGGCTGCTGGAGGAAGCCAAAAGTTGGCTGCGACAGCGTGATTGGCTGCCGGAACTTCTGCTGCCCCGGCCGCCGATCACCATCGCTCCCCTGGTTTTTCACTGGGAAGAAGGGTTGCTGGTCCTGAGCGGCATTCTCCAGAGCGGCGAATCAGCCGCGGCGGTCAAGCTCGAATTCGAGGCCACTGTCCGGGACAACCGGACCCTGGATCTTGAAGCCCGGCTTTCCGAGCTTGACCGGGAGGCGGAGTTGACCCTGAGCCTGGCCCGGGGCCATCAAGGCCTGGCGGCCCTGTTCAATCCGGCGCCGGAGGGGGGCGGACCCGCTTTTGCCCCGGTGGCCGGCCATTTCCGGGGCACTTTGAACGGCCAGGCCCTGGGCCGGATTTTCAGCAATTTGGTCAACCACCTGGAGTGGGGAACCTGGCGGGGAGACGCCCGCTTCCAGTTAGCGGAGCCGCCGGCTTCCGGCCTGCTGGCCCCGCCCGTTTTTGCCGGCGAACTGCTCATCGAAGGCCTAAGCTGGTATCCCGACGACTTGAACCGGCAGCGGGTTGTCACCGTCAATACTCTGGATCTGGCCGGCCAGGAGAACCACTGGCAACTTCGCCGGCTGGATCTCAACCTGACCCCGGCCGAACAGCTCGAACTGGCCGGCGAGATCTTCGCCGCCAGCAACGGATTCAATCTGGAACTGGACCTTTTCTCCCCGTTCCTGCGGCAGGGGACCCTGACGGACTGGCGTGAGGCTGTCCGGTCCCGGCGCCCCGTTGACCCCGGCCTGGAACAACCTTTCTGGCCTTTGAGCCAGGCAGCAATAAATTTTCATCTGGCCGAGTTCATTGCCGAACCGAGCCTGGCCGGGGAACCCGGCGAACCGACGGCATTCGCAGATGAGGAAAGCGAACCGCTCCAACTGGCCTGGGGCCCTTTGCGCGGAGAACTGAATGTTTTGCCCACCGGAGAGATGGTGGCCGAACTCCAAACTGCGGTGATCTGCTGCCTGGAAATCAGCGGGACCTGGTATTCGGACTCCGCCCTGGGAACCAGCTCCTTTTTTCTGGCCCCGGCCTGTCCCGCCACCCCCCGTTTTGAGGAACTACTGCCCTGTTTCGGAATCGAGCAGGATATTATTATCGGGGATTGCCTGGTGGAGGCCGAGTTGCACGGTGAGTTCGGCCACTGGCAAGAAGGACGGATCAGCATCTCCTCGCCGGATGGGGGAAGAATTCTTCGCCTGCGCCTGCTTTCCCGGATCCTCAGTCTGATCAACCTGACCGATATTTTTACCGGGGGCATTACCGGCCTGGATGAAAGGGGCTTCGCTTACCGGCAGTTGGAATTCGAGGCCCGGATCACCAATAACCGGCTGACCATCGAGAAGGGGGTGGTGCGGGGGGAAGGGCTCAACCTGATCGCCCGGGGCGATTTGGACTTGAGCAGTTACGAGGTGGATATGGTGGTCTTGGTTGCCCCTTTCAAAACCCTTGACACCCTGGTGAGTTGGATTCCTTTTGTCGGACGCATCATTGGCGGACGGGACGCTGCGATCATAACCATCCCGGTCGGAGTCAAGGGAGATATCAGGGAACCGGCCCTCACCGTACTGGCCCCCGATGCGGTGGGCGAAGGCCTGCTCAATCTGCTCAAGAGTACCTTGATGCTGCCCTTTAACATCCTCAGCCCGATCCTGCCGGAAAGCCCGGCCAACGGCGATTAAGCTGGGACCGGGCCAATTTTCCCCCCGCCGTCATCATGCCGGCCGTTAAAGAACTTATCCCAACAGACTAAAATTGGCCGGGAGCCGGCGGATTTTCATCTGCCCAGCAGCCGGGCCCACCAGCTTGATCTTTGGGGCTGCCGACCCTCGCCGATCATTCTGTTGAGCCAGTCCAGCACTTCCTTGGCAGGTTCGCAGAGAAACTCCATCCCCAGTTGAAACGGCTTGCCGGGATGGGAGAGGCGGCGGTCAAACCAGACCGGGCGGACCGGCAGCTCGAAATCCGGGATTTCCCCTGGGCCGGT
Organism: Desulfurivibrio nitratireducens; assembly: GCF_044068515.1. Taxonomy (NCBI): domain Bacteria; kingdom Pseudomonadati; phylum Thermodesulfobacteriota; class Desulfobulbia; order Desulfobulbales; family Desulfobulbaceae; genus Desulfurivibrio; species Desulfurivibrio nitratireducens. Next base: position 100,412 of record NZ_JBIPKI010000002.1, on the reverse strand, counting down.
CCCCTCGGCCTGAACCTTGAGACAAAGATTCTGTTTTTCGTTTTCCTGAAAGGAATAAAAAATATGCCATTGGCCGATTTGGGCCTGGCCAATGGTAAGACGCAAGCCGTACCGGGAAATGTCGCTGATTCGGCCGGTGCTTTCCGCTAAAGCGGTGTTGCCGGCCTTGTCATGGATAATGATTCGCACGGGGATGCTCACATCCACCCGCGGCGAACGCCGATTTTCCCGCCCCATGGCTCCCTCTGTTTCCTCTTTTCCCGGCTTGGTCCCGGGCATGCCGGGGATATCCCCGGATGGGAACACGCCGGCACCTCATTTTTTTATTCTTCTTTAACCTGTTTGGCCAAAAAGGTCGCTGTTTAAATGGCAAAAAAACCGGCCGGCCAATCAGAGCGGCAAGGTCAGGCTGAAGTTGGTCCCCTCCCCGGGAGTACTGCGGGCGCTGATCTCACCGTGATGGTTTTCGACAATTTTCTTGCAAATTGCCAGGCCCATGCCGGTACCTTGATATTGTCCGCGGCCATGCAGGCGCTGGAATGGTCGGAAAATTCGATCAAGGTATTTTTCTTCGAAGCCGATGCCGTTGTCGCTGACCTGGATTTCCACGTGCTTGCGGTCAATTTTGGTTAGCTTGACCCGAACCCAGGGCCTGTTACCCTCGGCCTGGAATTTCAAGGCGTTGCCGACCAAGTTTAAAAAAAGGCGATGCAGCTGGCTGCGATCGGCGTTGATGGTGGGCAAGCGGTCGATCTCGATCCTGGCCTTCTGTTCCCCGATTCGCTGCTCCAGATCGGCAATCACCTCCCGCAACACCTCGTTCAGATCCACCAGGGCCATAACCTGGTTTTTCCGGTGGGCCTCGCGGGAATAACTGCGCAAGTCCTCGATCAGCTGGCGCATTCGGCTGGCCGAATCTTGCATGCGGCTGAGATAATCGCGCCCTTTCTCGTCCAGGCCCGCGGCATGTTTCGCCAACAGGCGGTCACCGAGGGAAACCATGGTCCGCAGGGGTTCCTGAAGATCGTGGGAGACTACCCGGGCGAAATCCTCCAGTTCCTTGTTGCTGCGCTCCAGCTTCAGGGCGTAGGCAGCGGCTGACTCGCGGATCTCGAGCAGTTCGGTGATATCGGTAATAAAGGCGAATGAACCGGTGAAATGGTGTTTTTCGTTGAATATGGAGGTGGCGTGAAAGCGGGTATGGAGATCGCGGCCCGATTTGGTCTTCAGGGTAATATTGAAAGCCCTGATGCGGCTGATCTCTCTTTCCTGCAGCTGTTCGCGCAAAATCTCCCGGTTTTTGCCGGCCACGAAATCGAGAGGCGAGCGGGACATCAACTCTTCGTGGTCATATTCCAGCATGGCGCAAAGGGCCTCATTGACCATCGCGGTTCGCTGTTGATCATCAATCTCCCAGTACCCTTCCGCGGCGGTGTTGATGATGGTGTAGTAACGTTCCATCTGGCTGCTTAAGGTTTGGGTGCGCTGGGCGATGGTGCTTTCCTGCTCGTCTATCAGTCTCTGGCGGGCCTGCCACTGGCGCTGCAAACGATTGAGCAAGCTCAGGGTCACCGATCCGATCAGTACCAGGGCGATGGCGTGGCCGAACAGCATCCAGTTGATCTGGGAGGAGACCATGGCCAGGTGGGGGGCGGCGGGGAAAACCAGGCTGACCCCCCCCCGGAGATCACCCTCTTCATAGCCGTAAGCCTGGTGACAGGGCAGACAGGCCGGCTGGATGTAGAGCGGCGACATATAGCGAAAAACCATCCCTTCCGGAACGGCAACCAGCTCCAACTTGCTGCCCCGCCCCTGCTCCAGGTTGACCAGGGCCTGCTGTTCCCATTCATCGGCCCGGTTGCCCGGGTTAATCGGCCGGGCGCTGGTCAGATGCATGACCAGTCCGGCCTGTCTCCTGGTGATTTCGGCGATTTCGCGGGTCATATAGGAGGGGTTGATCATGGTCAACTCCAGGCCATCCAGGGTGACCAGATCGCGGTGGGGAATCTGCAAATAGGGATTGGGAGGGGTGCTTTCACTTACCGGGACATAAACCCCGCCATGCTCGGCGTTCCAGAGCCGGGCATCATTAATCAGCCGGACGATGCCTTCGGCGTAGTAGCGGGCCATGTTGTGGGCATGATCACGCAGGTACCAGTAATTGGCCCCGGCGGACAGCAGGCCCAGGGCAAGCAGGATATAGAGGGGCAGCAAACGGAATTGCTTGCTGGCGAGGTATCTTTCAAGATCAATAAAGCGCATGCCGGATAGCTTTCCCTGCCGGTGGATGGCCGCAACGATTGCCGGACAGGCGCGTGCTGAAGGGGGCTGTCCCCTCGCAGGCGCCTTAGTCAGCCGGTTGCCGGAGAAAACTTACGGGCAACCGGCTGAGCCGTTACGGTAACTATACACCAGGGAAAACCGGCAAGCATGAAAAAAGCTCCTTGCCGGGGCAACAGCCGGCCAGGAAGGCGGGGCCGGCCAGGGGGGAGGCAGCTTGGCCCTTGTTGCGACGAGGCAGCACCGGGGTTCAGGGGGCGGGGCGGAGCTCATCCAGCAGTTCGCTTACCAACTGGCCGTTGGGGGCGTAGGCCACCGGATTCAGTTCCACCAACTCCTCCCAGACTTTGATGGCGCCGGAGGTATCATCGAAATCGTGGAGCAGCACCACCCCCATGTTGAAACGGGCCGTTTCATGGCGGGGATCCAGAGCGATGGCCCGGGCAAAGGAACTGATGGCCTGGTCCGGTTGCCCGTTGCGGCGGTACATGACGCCGAGATCGGTTATCACGTCGGCATTGCCCGGATCCAGTTCCAGGGAACGGGTATATGCCGCAATGGCTTGTGCGAAGCGATCGGTGTCAAAATAGAGATGGCCCAACTGGGTCCAGGCCTGGACATTGGCGGGATCGGCGGCCACCGCTTTTTCCAGGCTTTCCATGACCCGAAGCTGTTCCGGGCTTAAAGCCTGCTGGTGAGCGGCGGGATTGTGAGTAAAGGAAGCAGAGATCCCCGGCATTTTGTAGATGCTGAAAACTATCCCGGCCAGAAAACCGATTACCAGACAGGCGAAGGCGGCGAAGAAAGCCTTTTCCTGGCGGACCATTTTCGCCCCGGGTGTCCCTGGTTCTGCCATTTTTTTTCTCCTTGTTCTTATTGGTGCCGCCATTATAATCGCGGCTGGCGACGAAAGCAGCCCAGGCATAACGGCGCGAGGATCAATCTAATGGAAAGAGACAGCCAAAATCTGGATTTGTTCAAAAATCCCGACTTGCAGCAGGCCTTGCGGGGCTTCCTGGACGAGGATCTGGGGCGGGGCGATATAACCGGGGCGGCGATTTTTGCTCCGGCAATGACGGGTTCGGCAATTTTTATCGCCAAGGAAAAGATGGTTCTGGCCGGGGTCGAACATTTGGCTCCCCTGGTATTTCAAACCCTCAACCCCGCGATTTCCTGCCAGCCCCAGGCCGACGGCCGGCGGGTCGAGGCGGGGGAAATCATTCTCCGCCTGGCCGGACCACTCCGGGATCTGCTGGCCGCCGAGCGCCTGGCCTTAAACCTCTGCCAGCATCTTTCCGGCATCGCCACTCTGACCGCCGCATTTGTCGCTGCGGTGGCGGGACTGCCGGTGCAGATCATGGATACCCGCAAAACCACCCCCGGCTTGCGCGCCCTCGAAAAATACGCGGTACGGGTTGGCGGCGGGGTCAATCATCGCTTCAATCTCAATGATGGAATTCTGATCAAGGACAACCACATTGCGGCGGCCGGTTCAATTGCGGCCGCGGTGCGGAAGGTGCGGGAATACAATCGGCGCAACATGGAGGTCGAGGTAGAGTGCGAAACCCTGGCCCAGGTGGAGGAAGCTTTGGCCGCCGGGGTGGAAATTATCATGCTGGACAATATGAGCTCCGCCCTGATGGGCCGGGCCGTGGCCCAGATCCGGGGCCGGGCCGTCACCGAGGCCTCGGGGGGGGTCAACCTTGCCAATGTCCGCGAGATCGCGGCAAGCGGGGTGGACCGCATTTCCATCGGCGCCCTCACCCACTCGGCTCCGGCCCGGGACATCAGCATGGAAATCGCAAAGGTTAGCTAACCACGCCCTGCCGCCCCTCGCAGCGCCAAGCAACCGGGCTCAAGGGACCAAGACTTCGGCGCTGCCAGGGACAGCTTAACGGGCTGAGGTTGGTTAGGAATCAGCAGGCTTCATTGGGGCCCGGTCGTTACGGTCCCCGGTCAATCAGCCGGCTAAGCCCGATTGAATGGCTTTTTCCAGCTTGGCGGCAAAAACCCCGTCGATGTGTTCCTGGGTGAAAATGCCGTCCTTGCGCATGGCCTTGGTGGCGTTGCCGAAGGCCACCCGCACCTTGCGATCTTCCACCAGCTTCAGGGCCGCCTGCAGGCGCTTTTGCAGCTCGGCCGGGCTCAAGCCTTCACTTTCCCCGATGGGGCCGAGCTTTTTGACCTCGGCGGTGAAATCGGTGATCAGGCGGACAAAACGGGGCGCTTCCGCCGCCGAAGCCCACTGCAGATTGAAGCGCTCGGGTTTTAAGCCCACCTCGGCCAGTACCTTTTTAATCAGAAAACTGGCGCCCATGGCATCATAATTACCAACCTGGTAATGGCATTCACCAAGTTGTCAGCCACCGGTGAAGATGCCGTCGGCCCCTTCGGCGAACCCGCGAAAGACAAAAGCCGGATCCAACCTGCCGGTGCACATGATCCGGATGGTCCGCAGATTGGGGGGATACTGGTAGCGTGAAACCCCGGCCGAATCGGCGGCCGCGTAACAGCACCAATTACAGAGAAATCCCAGGATCCGGGGATTGAATTCTTCACCAGCCATAAAAGCCACTCCTCACTATTTGAAAATCTCGCAAAATGTAACGTCCGGGATTGGACGAAATCGGCAAAAAACAGGTTGCTGCCGGCCCCTCGGCAGCGGTATGCACCCTAATTCTTTTTGACGTCGCCAAAGGCCTCGATCTGGGCGCTGATCTGCTCATCGGTAAAACCGCCCATGGAAATGGCAAAGACCGGGCAATGGGACGCGCAGATGCCGCACCCCTTGCAGGAGGCGGTGATCGTTTCCGCCTTGCGCTTCTTGTTTTCGTCCTTGAAGGTCCGAATGGCCTTGTAGGGACAAAGGGCTTCGCACAGGCCGCAGCCGATACAGAGTTCCTGGTCCACGGTGGACACGGTGGGTTCCACAGAAACATGGCCCTTGACCAGGGGAATGGCCGCCTTGGCCGCCGCCGCCTGAGCCTGGACGATGATCTCCTCCACCGGCTGGGGCGAATGGGCCAAGCCGCAGACATAAACCCCGGAAACCGGCAATTCCACCGGCCGCAACTTGACGTGGGCCTCCAGATAGAACTTGTCCTGGTTGACCGGAACCTTGAGCAACTTGCTCAATTCATCGGTGCCATGGGGCACGATGCCGGTGCTCAGGACCAGCAGGTCCGGACTGAGGGCGACATCGTCACGGAGAATGGGGTCGTAGAAGGAAACCTTGGGAGCCTTGCCGGCGGCGCTGAGCCGGGGCATATTCTCGAGGCTGTAGGGAATGAAGAGCACTCCCTTTTCCCGGGCCTCGCGGTAGGCATCCTCGGCATAGCCATAGGTCCGCAGGTCGCGATAAAGCACCACCACCTGCGATTCGGGGTTGATATCCTTGATTTTGAGGGCATTTTTCACCGCATCGTTACAGCACTTCTTGCTGCAGTAAGCAAGATCGTCACCCCGGCTGCCGGCGCACTGGATCATCACCACCGATCCCGGAGCCCGATTTTTGGCCCGGCCGGCCAGCCTTTTTTCCAACTCGCTCTGGGTGACCACCTTGGCGGAATACTTGATCGGGGCCTGCAGCACCTTTTCCGGGCGATGTTCCCGGCCCCCGCTGGCGATTACCACCACCCCGTGATCGATGGTGGTCTCCCGGTCCTTGCCTTGGGCACTTTTGAGCTGAGAGGAAAAATTGCCCACGTAACCATTGATCTGGACCAGTTCGGTGTTGGTATAAAGCTCGATATTTTTATGCTTCTGGACTTTGTTGATCAAACTCTGGAGGGTTTTGCCCACTTCGTCGCCCTGCAGGGTGTAATGGGCGTCCCGCAAGTGGCCTCCCAGCTGGCCCTCCCTTTCCACCAGGGCGGTGGCAAAACCCTGCTCGGCCAGGTTCAGGGCGGCGGTCATGCCGGCAATTCCCCCCCCGATGACCACGGCTTTATCGATCACCGGCACCGTTTGCTCGGGAAGCGGCTTGATGTGGCGAGCCTTGGCAATTCCCATCCGGACCAGGTCCTTGGACTTGGCGGTGGCGGCGAACGGTTCGTTGGCATGGACCCAGGAGCATTGATCGCGGATATTAACCATCTCGAAAAGACAACGATTTAACCCAGCATCCTTGAGGGTTTCCTGAAAGAGCGGCTCATGGGTCCGGGGCGAACAGGCCGCGATGACCACCCGGTTGAGGCGGTGCTCCTTGATCTTCTGCTTGAGGACCTCCTGGGCGTCCTGGGAGCAGCTGTAGAGACTCTGGGCGTGGTAAACCACCCCCTCCATCCCTTCCACGTACTGATCGACGTCGGGCACGTCCACCACCCCGGCGATATTCACCCCGCAATGGCAGACGAAAACCCCAATCCGGACTTCTTCGTCATCGCCCAGCTGCTGCTCCTCGGGATATTCCTTGACCACGAAGCCCTTGCCCCGGTCCTGCTTGGTCAGGGCCGAAACCAGGCCGGCGGCGGCGCTGGACTGGGTGACGCTTTCCGGGATATCCTTGGGGCCCTGGAAGGCCCCGGCCACCAGCACCCCCGCCTGACTGGTCTGGAGGGGATCGAAGGTCGAGGTTTGGCAGAAATCGTAATTGTTGAGGGCAAAACCGGCTACTTTAGCCAGATTGACCGCGTCGCGGGGAGCGTCCAAGCCCACCGAGAGCACCACCATGTCGTAGGCTTCAAAATAGTGGCCCCCTTCCAGGGTGGAGTAGGTCAACTTGAGCTGTTTATCCCAAGGCATGACATCGGCAACCCGGGCCCGGACGAACTTGATCCCCTTGGCCTCGGCACGGGTCCGGGCGGCGTCGAAACCTTTGCCCTGCGTCCGCATATCCATGTAATAAATGGTTATTTCCAGGTCAGGTTCGTGCTCCTTGGCCACCAGGGCCTCCTTGATCGCGTACATACAGCAGACCGAGGAGCAGTAGCCGTTGTCGCAGCCGAGATCACGGGAACCGACACACTGGATGAAAGCGATTTTTTTTGGATGCTGGCGGTCGGAAAGCCGCAGCAATTCACCCTCGAAAGGTCCGGAGGCACAGAGCAGCCGTTCGAATTCCAGGCTGGTGACGACATCGGGGTGCCGGCCGTAGCTGTATTTGGCCAACACGGAATCAGGCACCCGGCCGAACCCGGGCGCCATGATCACCGCCCCGACTTTGACCTCGCGATCTTCCGGCTGCTGGGAAAAATCGATGGCCTTGCTCTGGCAAACCGGCACGCAGATTTTACAGGTTCCGTGCTTGAGGTGGAGGCAGACCTCCGGGTCAATGAAATAGCTGGCCGGCACCGCCTGGGGATAGTCGATATGGATAGGCCGGGTCAGGGCCAACCCCTCGTTATAGTCATCCACCAGGTGGCGGGGGCAGTACTGGGTACACATCCCGCAGGCCGTGCATTTATCGGGGTCGATATAACGGGGCCGCACCCGCAGCCTGGCGGTGAAGGATCCGGGCTTGCCGCTGAGCCCCAGAAAATCGGTGTTGCTGAGAATCTCAATGTTGGGAGACCGACCGGCCTCTACCAGCTTCGGCGCGAGTATTCAGAGCGAACAGTCATTGGTGGGAAAGGTCTTGTCCAGCATGGCCATGGCCCCGCCGATGGCCGCCGCCTTTTCCACCAGGTAGACGTAATAGCCCAGCTCGGTCAGATCCAGAGCGGCCTGAACTCCGGCCACCCCGCCACCGACCACCAGCACGGCGCCCGCCTTTTTATCCATTGCCTTGGTCATATTGCAACTCCCATTGAATGCAGTCTCAAGGTTCATTTTGGTAGAGCCAAGACAGCCGTCTTGGCTCTTGAACCCCGGACCTTGCCTTTAGTTATCTGATAAAACCTCGACCCGGACGGCGCACAGCTTGTATTCCGGGGTCCGGGAAAGCCGGTCCAGAGCGTCCAGGGTCAAGTAGTTGACCGGGGTTTCGGCGAAATTGTAGGGGGCTGAAATCGTCCCTTCCTGGGTCCGGTCGGTTATCCTAGCCTTGATTTCCACCGAACCGCGGCGGGAACTGATTTTCAGCTTGGCGCCATTTATGATCCCCATTCGCTGAGCATCGGCGGGATGAACCTCGGCCAGGGCCTCGGGGGCGATCACGTCGATCTCCGGGGTTTTGCCGGTCATGCTGCTGAAATTATAGCGGGCGTATTCCCGAATGGTCGTGAAGAGCATGGGATATTCGCCATCCACCGGTTCCTGGGGCGGGATGAATTTTTCCGGCACGAAGAGGCCCCGCCCCCGGGTGAACTTGTCGATATGGAGTACCGGGGTGCCGGGATGATCCTCGCTGGGCACCGGCCACTGCAAGCCCTCGCGTTCCAGCCGATCGTATGTAATCCCCCGGTACTGGGGCAAGAGCTGGCGGACTTCCTCGAAAATATCCTCAGCCTTGCTGTAACGCATCTCGTAGCCCATCCGGCCGGCCAACTCGGAGAAAATCCACCAATCGGGCTTGGCCTCGCCCGGGGGCTCCACCGCCTTGCGGACCCTCTGGACCCGGCGCTCGGTACAGGTGAAGGTCCCGTCCTTTTCGGCAAAGCAGGCGGCCGGTAAAACCACGTCGGCCATCTTGGCCGTATCGGTGAGAAAAATGTCCTGGACCACCAGAAAGTCGACTTCCTTCAAAGCTTCCTGGACATGGGCGATGTTGGTGTCGGCCAGGGCCGGATCCTCGCCGAAGACGTAGAGGGCGTGGATATTGCCCTTGAGGATGTTTTCCCAGACCTCGGTGGCCGGTTTGCCGGGCCGGCGGGGCAGCCTGATCTTCCAGAGTTTTTCGTACTGATCGAACAATTCGTCGTTGTTCAAGCCCCCGTAGCCGGGCAGGGTGTTGAACAGGGCTCCCATATCGCAGGCCCCCTGCACGTTGTTCTGCCCCCGCAAGGGATTGCAGCCCCCGCCGGGAAAACCGACCTTGCCGCAGAGCATGGCCAGGTTGGCAATCGACTTGACCCGGTCGGTGCCGGTGGCGTAGTGGGTGATCCCCATGCCATGGAAGGTGGCGTGCCGGCCCGGGGCCGCATACATCCGGGCGGCCTGGCGGATCTGCTCAGCGCTCACCCCGCAGATGGCAGCGGCTTCTTCGGGGGGGTATTTCTCCACCAGTTCAACCAGTTCAGCGAAATCCTCGGTTCTTTCCTCAACGTATTTTTTATCCCAGAGCTCTTCCTTGAGGATGACGTGCATCATGGAATTGAGCAGGGCCACGTCGGTGCCGGGCTGAATCGAGAGCCAGAGATCAGCCCGTTCGGCGAACCTGGTCTTGCGGGGATCTATGACGATCATCCGGGCCCCCCGGTCCAGGGCCTGATGGATGCGCAGGCCGATGGTGGGGTGGCTGGTATCGGGGTTGCTGCCGATCATCAGGAAGAGATCGGTCACCGTGGTATCGGCGATGGAATTGGTCATCGCGCCGCTGCCGAAGGTGATGGCCAGACTGGCCACCGTGGGAGCGTGTCAGAGGCGGGCGCAGTGATCGATATTGTTGGTCCCGATCGCCGTCCGCATGAATTTCTGCATCAGAAAGTTTTCTTCGTTGGTGGCCCGGGCGCAGGAGAAACCGGCAATGGCGTCAGATCCGTACATCGCCTTGATGTCGAAGAAGCGCTTGGCCGTATAGGTCAGAGCCTCGTCCCAGGAACACTCCACCAGTTGCCCGCCCTTGCGGATCAAGGGGGTTTTGAGCCGGTCGGGATGCTGGACGAAATGGAAGCCGAAGCGTCCTTTGACGCAGAGGGCGCCATAGTTGGGGGCCTGCTCGGGGTCGGCGGTGACCTCGATGATGGTATCCCCCTTGACTTTGAGATTCATCTGGCAACCCGCGCCGCAATAGGGACAGGTGGTCCGGACCAGGCGAACATCATTGGAAACGATGGGGATGATCTGGTCCTTCTTGTTCAGGGCCCCGGTGGAGCAGTTGTCCACGCACTTGCCGCAGGAGACGCAATTTTCAAGGAAGGTCAGGGAAATGCCCTGCGCCCTGCCCTTTTCGTCGAACGATGCCGCGGCCAGATCCAGGGCTCTGTATTCACAGGCATTGGCGCAGTTGCGGCAGTAAATGCATTTGTTGAGGTCCACCGTGATGGTGGGATGCTCATTGAAGCGGGGATAAACGGGCTTGGTGCCCATCCCGGTCTTGTTGGGATCCACCTCGTATTCGATGGCCAAACGCTTCAAATCGCAACGGTCGAAGGCGGTGCAGCCGCAGGACAGGCAACGAGCCGCTTCGGTACGGGCCATTTGTTCGGAAAAGCCCAGGCGGATCTCATGAAAATCCTGAATGGCCCGCTCCGGGGGCCGAGCCGGCATTTTTTCCCGCAGCTTGACCCGAATGCCTTCAAAGTTGGCCAGGTCGACATTGTCGAAACTCTTGCCCCGGCTGAAGTTGAAGCGGACTTCGGGCGGCTCCTTGCCCAGGTTCATCAGCTGGAGATGGATATTGTCCGCCGCCCGCCGGGCCGCGACCACCGCCTGGATGACCGAGCGGGGCCCGTTGGTGGCGTCGCCGGCGGCATAAATTCCGGGGTGGTTGGTCTGAAAATTGCGGGGGTTGGACTTGATGTTGTTCTTGGGGGTCAACTCCAGGGTTTCTTCCAGTTCACCGCTCATGAGGGGGCCGGCACAGGCTGATTGACCCATGGCCACCACCACCGTATCAACTCCCATATTGATGCTGGAGCCGGGAATCGCTTCCGGGTAGCGGATGCCCTTGCTGTCGGGTTCGCCCAGTTTCATCCGGATCAGTTCGACATCAAGACCATCCGGCGCCCGGTCGACCTTGATCGGCGAAGCCATCAGTAAAAATTGAACCCCTTCCGCCTCGGCCTCCCGGATATTGCGCTGGTTGGCAGGCATTTCGGTCTGGGCCCGGGGATAGATCACCGTTACCTCTTCCACACCGAAGCGCAGCAGGGAGCGGGCCGCTTCCATGGCGGTGTTGTTGCCGCCGATCACCGCCGCCCGCTTGCCGTAATGGGCCGGAGTGCCTTCATTGACCTGGCGCAGCAGTTTGAGGGCGGGAATCACGCCGGGCAGCGAGCCGCCTTCAATTTCCAGGGGCTCATCAAAATTGGCCCCGATGGTCAGGAGGATGGCGCCATATCCTTTATCCTGGAGATCCTGGAGAGAAAAATCGCGGCCCCAGCGCTGCCCCAGGCGAACGGAAATGCCCAGACGCAGGATGGTGCTGATTTCATAATCGAGGATATTGTCGGGAATCTTGTAGCGGGGCAACCCGTAGCGCAGCATCCCGCCCAGCTTGGGGGCGGCTTCGAAGACCGAGACCTCATGGCCCTGAAGGGCCAGATAATAGGCCGCGGTCAGGCCGGCCGGACCACCGCCCACCACCGCCACCCGCTTGCCGGTGGGGGCGGCCTTCTTCAACTTGAGGTCAACCTTGTTGGTCATGCACCAGTCGGCGACAAAACGTTTGAGGTGGTTGATGGAAACCGATTCATCGACCAGCAGGCGCCGGCAGCGGGTCTCGCAGAAGCGGGGGCAAACCCGCCCGACCGAGAAGGGAAACGGGTTGCGCTCCATGACCAGGCGGACCGCTTCCTCGTACTGCCCCTTGGCGACATGGGCGATATAACCCTGGACATTGATCTGGCCCGGGCAAGTCAGGTTGCAGGGGGCCTTGCAGTCGCCGAAATGGGTTTCCGCCAGGATCGTCAACCGGGCCTTGCGATGTTCGACCAGGGCCTGGCTATCAGTGCTGACCTCCTGGCCGGAGGCAACCGGAGTGGCGCAGGCCCGTACCGGTTCCTGCCGGCCCGCCACTTCCACCAGGCAAAGCTCGCACTCCTCCGCCGAGATCTTGCCTTCGACATGGCACAGGGTAGGAATATGAATCCCGGCCCGGCGGGCGGCTTCCAGGATGGTCATCCCCTCCTCCGCCGCCACCGTCTGGCCGTTGATTTGCAACTTTATTTCACTCATAGTCAAAGGGCTCAAGTTTCTAGATTCAAGCTACAGGAAGTTTCATGGCACAGGTTCCAGGGCAAGGTGCTCCCTGAAACCTTGAGCCCGGTATCAGGCTTTCCACTCCTTCAGGAAAGCGGGCAGATGGCCGGCTTCCCGGGGTCCGATGGTGATCTTCCATTCCGGCAGTTCCTCTTCCAGCTCGCCCTTCATCGAGGCGAGATAGCCGGGAATGATCATTTCCCGATGCTTGACCTTGTCAAGGATTCCCGATTTTTTCATGAACTGGGCAATCATGTCGGCGCCGAATTTGCCGGCCGCCCAGGCGGTCAGGACACTGAGGCCTTCGGTGTCCTTGATCAGGAGCCAACTGGGAACCTTGCTGCCCTCGATTTCGCCGGAAACGATAAAATAGGTCAGCGAGAAGTTGCAGGTGAGCAGCACCGGGGAGTTCTCGCCGGGACCGTTGATGGGATAAACATCCTCCTGAACCACCATCGGCCGCTGGGGATCGGTAAAAATGTTGAGGCGCTCCAGCAGCAGGGGGAAGAGGATTTCGCCCTGCAAATCGGAGAGAACCACGATCCCGGCGTATTTGGCGATCAGGACCGAGGCCACCATCGCTTCCAGCAGGGGATCATCGGTGATCTCGCAGGGGAAGTTGATGGTGGAAAAACCCAGGGGTTTGAACTTGGTTTTGACCGCGGCCCGCCGGGCCAGGACGTTGTCTTCAAAGGCAGCCTTGACGGTGCGGGCGCCGGTATCGATTACCAGGTCCTTCAACCCCAGGGCCAGCAGCTTTTCACTGATGGCCACGGTGTCATCGACATTCTTGCCCTTGACCCCCACCGGGCAGCCGCAATCCTGGGCGACCTTGGCCAGGGCCTCGGCGTTGTCCAGGGTGGCGCCATGAAGCAGGGGCTTGCGCTCTCCGCACTCTTGGGCTCCGGCCGCCAGAGTTTCGGGATCGCCGCTGATCAGGATCAGCTTGGCGTCCTCAGCCTGCTCCAGCACATTTTTGACCAGGGCGGTAAAGGCGGCGCGATCGTCCTTGGTGTCCTTAACCGCCACCAAGTCGGCCTTGAGCATCACCCCGACCCGCTCGTAGCGCAGCGACTTGAAGCGCTCAAGCCGGCCGGCCACGGCGGCCTCATCCATGGCGGTATCAACCAGCACCGCGATCCCGGTGGGATTCTCAAACCTTTTTTCGTGGCGGAACTGGCAGGTTTCGCCACCGGTGGTGAAGACCTGACCGCCGCCGCCGATCTTGACGGTGCGGATCGGCGGAGCCGAGGCTTCCCCGATTTGCTCCTTGACCTCATCGCTGACGTAGGGGCATTCACCGATTTCAGTCTGCCCGGCGGCCACCTTCATGGCAAAGGCCAGACAGGTGGGAATACCGCATTCCCCGCAGTTCTTCTTGGGGAGCATTTTGAGGATTTGAATTCCCGTTAAAGCCATTTGTAGGTTCCTCCTTGGCAGAAGACCGGGGCCGGAAGCCGGAAGAGCGAGGGCAGGCTCTCTCACTCAACTCTCCTTCTTTGGGCTCCGGGTCCTCCTGTTTTTTATCGTCCGCTTGCTGACCCGCTTGCTGGCCGGCAGTCTTTTTTCTATTTTCGGTCTGCTGGGCTCTGAATCACACCACTGCTTCCATTTCCAAGGCAGGGTGCCCCACCTTCTTAAGAAACTCGAGAATTTCTTCTTCGGTGGTGCCGTTTTCCTCGGTGGCGATCTTGTCGTAAAAGTCAGGCATGCCCACCGCCTGGCACCGTTCGATCAGCTTGTCCTTCAACTCCTCCTTGAGCATCTTGGGCAGCCAGACCAGGCGGGGCAGCCCTCCTTCGGCCAGGAAGAGCTTGGGGCTGGTCAGGTAATGCTTGGAAACCCCCATGAAACCCGGCGTCTGGGCGCCACCACCGGCCATCCCGGCCAGGGTGGTGAATTTCATCCCGGAGGGGGTCATGCCCATGTAGTCGCGGTTGACCACCATGATCCCGTTGCACTGGGGCAGCATGGCGGCGATGGCCTCGAAACAGCCGCAGGCGGTCATCGGGCTGTTCATCAGGGAATAGCAGGCCAGCTCGGTGACCGCCCCCCGGGAGGCTTGGCCGACGAACTCGTTGATCCCCTGGAAAATCCCCAGGGCGGGGTCGAGGCAGTCGCCCTTGCCGATGGGCTGGTTGGGGCCGGTGGGGTTGATCTGGTAGGAAGCCTTGCCGTCCAGCCAGTTGTAGGCCCCGCACATCCCGATCCTTTCCGGCGTGATAATGCAGACATGGCTGGGGGCAAAGGACTGGCACAGGGTGCAGGAGTAGAAAACCTCCTCGGTCTCATCGGTCATCGAGCCGAGCCGCTCGTCACGGGAGGCATAAACCTGCTTGGCCAGCTCCATGACCTCTTCCACCCTTTCCGGAGTGGTGTAGATCTTGACCTGGATCTTGTCGACGATGGCCCCGAATTCCTGGTGCAGCTTGCCGTGGAGCACCTTGCCGATATGGACCAGGGAAAAGCCCTTCTCCACGGCGGCCTTGCCGATCCGCAACCACATGATATCCCGCTGGCCCATGTGCATCAGGCCCTGGATGTAGTTGATCAGGTGATGGAACTGGCGTTCGAGAATGGGTTCATAGTCGGATTGCATTTCCCGGCCGGCCACTTCCACCAGGATTGCCAGGGGCAGGTTATGGCCCTGTTCGATGTCCTGGATGTCCGGGCCTTCCACGATAACCTTGCCGTCCTCGATTTCTTCCATCTCCTTGGAGATCAGGACTTCGACCCCGGGGGTGCGGCCGCCGCCGCATTCCATGAAGAGATCGTCCTTGCGGATCCGCTCTCCTTCGAAGGCCGGCCCGAAGGACATCGGGATGTCGATCTTGGTGACGCTGACTTTAAGGCCCCGCACCTCGATGGCCTTCTGGACGATCTCCTCGTGGGGGACCCGGCTGACCACGTGCTCATAGGTACAGATGCCGGTGGGCAGCACCTGGGGGATATCGTAATCGGAAATGGTGGGAAAGCCCCAGTTGATGGCGCCGGCGGCATTGGCATACCACTCGTCGCTGACCTCGCCGAAGGCCATGACGAAGGCGAAGGTCCGATCCTTGTTGTAGATCAGGTTGCCCCGGTAATCGCCGGGCTTGATGCCGCCGAAGGCCATGGCCACCCGGCAGGCAAAGCCGATGGCGAACACCGCCGTGGTGTAGCTCTTGCCAAAAGGCACCAAGCGGGTGCCCCAGCCGATCTGAACGCCCTGCTTGACCAGTTGTTCCGGCATGCTGATGCCGCCGGTCTGGTCATGCATGAAGATGTAAAGGTTCTTTTCCTGCAACTCGAGGGCAATCTTGCTGGCCATCTCGGGGTCGGCCGGCGAGCCCATGATGGCGGCAAAACCGGGGGCAGTGCCGTCAACAAACTCCACCCCGCGCTTGCGGAAAATCACGTCATCGGCGGCGCCGAGCCAGATGTTGTCGGCCAGGGGATCTTCGGTCTTGGTGTAGAAATTGGGCTCTTCCAGGTAGCGGATGGCCTCGAACATCTCCTCGGCGAAAAAGGTGGCCATGCCGGCATCGAGGGCCGGTGCCAGGTAGGGGAGCCAGAGATTCTCGCTTACCTGCGCCGGCAGGAGTTGGCGGGATTCCTGGAATATTTCCTTCATATCGCCCAGCTTTTCCACCTTGGCGCCCAGCATGCTGTAAATGATGGGCAGATAGTAGGCGGTGTTGGGAAAGCCCACTTCCTGCTCGGGACCGTATTTTTTAAGCGCCGCCTCAAAACGTTCCTCGGCCATGTCGACAATCTTGTGGGCCCCACGGATGGCGGCGGAACAGATGATCTTGGACATTGATCTTCTCCTTGCTATTTTGACTAACCTGCAAAAAACGCCTTAATCTGGCGACACTCACCCTTGAGCAACAGACTTCCAATAAGGCCCCGCGACGGAGCCGCTTTTCGCTAAGCTGACCATTTTAACCGTTATCCTGCAATATTCCGGTTGTTGGCATTAAGCTGTCAGCCCCTTGATCAGGGCCTTGGTCAGGGCGACGGCCCGGGGGTGGCGCATGATCAGCACCTCGCCGCCGGCCATCAACATGCAGGAGGCGGTGATCGCTTCCATCAGCACGCCCCGGTTTTCCTGGTCACCCAGCATTTCGTCGCTGGGCAGCCGGCATTCCTTGGCCTTCCAGACTTCCCGGCCCAGGTTGCAGATAAAGGGGACCTGCAGCTTTTCATCTTTCTGGGTCAGGGCGGCCAGGCGAATCCGCTCCATAACCGAGTAAGTGTATTCGATTCCGTAGCCGAGGGCCCCGATGGAGGGGTCGATCAGGACGGTATCCAGGGGCACGCCGAGGTTTTCGAGCAGGATGTTGAGCTGCTTGGCCAGGTTGACATCGATGGGCGAGGAGGCCACCATCGGATGCTGGAAGGCCATGGCGGTGGCGCCCAGGGAACGGTAGTTCTTGTCTTCCAGGGGGGCGAGACAGACCTTCTTGTCACCGATAACGGCGGTGAGTTCGCGCAGGGTTTCGGTATCCTTTTCGCTGTTGCCGCAACCCCAGACGATGATCGGCACCTCAACGGCGTTGATCACTTCGGCAGCGATCCTGGCCGCTTCGGCGGCCGGCCGGTTCAGGCCGTTGGGATCGGTGCCGACCAAGGAAATACAAAGAGCCTCGGCCTGGTATTGGTCGACGCATTTCCGGGCCCAAGCCACGGGATTGTCCAGCACTCCTTCAAAGTGGCGAGCCAGGGTGGTGGGCCACTCCTCGGGTTTGATGTCGAGGATATCCATGGCGATCAGGGGGCGATGCTCCATCTGGCCCTCAAAGAGATGGAAAGGCAGGGCGTTGATACCTCCGACGGTGATGCTGTTGGGAGCGTTGCCCAGGGCCACCTTGCGGATGGCGCCGGAATAAACCTGGGTATAGGAAGCGGCGGGAACCTTGGCGGCCCGCTCGCTGAGAGTAGTTTTTTCCGCCGCCAGTTCAGCCCCGCCCAGATCAGGTGCTGCCGCGGTCTGGGCTTGGGGGGGCGGGGTTTTTTTCGGGGCAGCGGGAGCGGCCGGGGCTTGGGTTGCCGCCGCTTTTTTAGCCTCTGCGGCGGCCTTGGCCTCGGCCTGGGCCTTGGCTTCGGCGGCCTTTTTGGCCTCTTCCGCCGCTTTGGCTTCAGCCTGGGCCTTGGCTTTAGCGGCCTTTTTGGCTTCTTCCGCCGCTTTGGCTTCAGCCTGGGCCTTGGCTTCGGCGGCCTTTTTAGCCTCTTCCGCCGCCTTGGCTTCGGCTGCCTGTTGGGCGGCGACATCAGGGCCGGCGGGGGCGGGCGCCGAAGTTGCCGGTTGAGCCGGAGCCGGCGGGACGGCAGTTCCGGCAACGACGGCCGGTTCCCGCCTGAGGATCGCCTCGGCCCCGGCAAATTCGGCCAGGGCGTTGAATTGATCATCCGACAGATTAAAGGCCTTTTTCAGAGCCGCGAGTCCGTGCCGTACGGACTCCAGCGCCATTTGACGTTCTCTCTCATTCATTTCATCTTCTCCCGCTTCCGCTGATTGAGCATGAATCTGGTCACTGGGGGCAACGGCGGCAGCCGCCGGCGGTGCCGTGGTGTTGGCTTGGGCGCTGATCCTGGTCGCCTCCGCCCGGGCGGCGGCAATGATTTTTTCGGCTTCCTGCCGGGCCGCGGCCAATTCGGCGGCTCCAGCTTCGGCCCGGACCCTGACCGTTTCCCCGGCGGCGGCCGGAGCCGGGCTCGGAAGCTCATCGCCTGCCACTTGGGGCCGATCGGCCAGCCCGGCCCGCTTGACGATTTCAGCCACCGCCGCCTCCCATTCGATGGCCATAATGTGTACTCCGGCCACCCCTTTGATTTCACGACATTGCTTGATAATGTCAACGCAGATTTCGATCCCTTCCTCTTCCTTGTCCTTGGCCCCTTGCATTCTTTTAAGGACCTCGTCGGTGACATCAAGGCCGGGGACGAAGTTTTTCATGTAGCGGGCCATGCCCAGGGAACGAGGCGGAGTCACTCCGGCCAGGATGAAAACCTTTTCGTCCAGGCCCAGATCCCGGACCGCCGCCATGAACTTGGCAAAGCGTTCCATGTTATAGATGATCTGGGTCTGAACGAAGTCGGCCCCGTTGGCCACTTTCTTGGCCAGGCGGGCGGCGCGGGCGGACTCGTCGGGGCCGGCGAAGGGGTTGGCGGCGCAACCGAGAAAAAGGCGGGGCTCGTGATTCTTGATCGCCTCCCCGCACTGGAACTTTTTCTGGTCCCGCAACTCCCGCATCATCCCCAGCAACTGGATCGAATCCATATCGAAAACGCCTTTGGCGCCGGGATGATTACCGAATTTCTGGTGGTCACCGGTAAGGCAGAGCAAATTTTTGAGCCCCAGGGCGGAGGCGCCCAGGATATCGCTCTGCATGGCGATGCGGTTGCGATCGCGGCAGGTCATCTGGATGACCGGCTCCACCCCTTCGCCCTGGACCAGTAAACCGGCCCCGATACTGGACATGCGGACAATGGCCGTTTGGCAGTCGGTGATATTTACCGCGTCAACCCGGCCCTTGAGCAGGCGCGCTTTCTCCCGCACCACTTCGGGGTTGGTGCTTTTGGGCGGGCCCAACTCGCCGGTGACGGCAAAGGCACCGGACCTCAGCACCTGCTCCAGGCGACTGCCCGATTTCATCGCTGTTTCCATATCGTTATCGTTCCTTCCCCTTTTCAACCACAGTTGTCAAGCCGGGGAGAAGTCAGAAACGACCTGGTTCCCGCTTTTCCCGGTGTCAGCCATGGTTTGGATTGACAGCATAATAAGTTGTAGCTTCGCTGAGAGATCTCTCCGGCTGTCAAGCCGCCGGGCCATGGCAGCCGACCCCCGGCACCGGGGCGGTGTTGAGATCACGCCGCATGGCCATGTCGAAGAGTACCCGCTCGGTCTTCTTGTTGATTCCCAGGGCATCGCGTTTGGCCTCGATTTTGGCGACCATCAGCTCGGCCAGTTTCTGGGGGTCGGACTCCACGTTCCAGTGGGCGCCGAGAGGCCCCATCAAGCCTTCCAGCAGATAACGGTTGAAGTTCTTGGCTCCGCTGGTGGGCAAATCCTGGAAGACGACCTGGGCCCCGCTGGCTACGAAATACTGGCCGATGGCCACCGCCTTTTCGCTCATCCACAGGGGCGCGGTGCCGATGGCGGGCAAGTCGCTGATGTCATCCCCGAGCCCCCCCTCCTTGACCATCTGGGTGGCGGCGATCAGGATGCGGCTATTGTCGACGCAGGAGCCCATGTGCAACACCGGCGGCATGCCCACCGTCTCGCAGATTTCGGCCAGGGAGTCACCGCAGAAGCGAGCGGCCTCGGGGTTGACCAGGCCGGCCCGCCCCAGGGAGGTGGCCGCGCAGCCGGTGGCCAGAACCAGGATATTGTTTTTCAGCAGGTGGCGAACGATGGTTTCATGGGCGTCATCGGCCAGCTTGAAGTTGTCGCAGCCGACGATGGCGGCCACTCCGCGAATACGGCCGTTGATGATATTGTCATTGAGGGGGCGGTAGCTGGAGCGGAAACGGCCGCCCAGCATGTAGTTGATGGTTTCATGGCTGAAGCCCACCACCACGTCGAGCTTCCTTTGCTTGGGAATATAGTGGTCGCCCCTTTTTTTGAAGTTCTTGATGGCGTGAGTGAGGATCTGCTTGGCGGAATTGAGGGCGTCATGTTCGTCAAATTGGATATGGACCCCGCCGGGCATCTTGGCCCGGTAGTTGGTGGTGATCACATCGGTATGGAAATTTTTGACGATCTGGCCCAGGGACTCCATGACACACTGGACATCAACCACCATTGCTTCCACCGCGCCGGTGGCCAAGGCGATCTCCTGTTGGACGAAGCCCGCCGCCACCGGAATGCCGCGCCGCATCAGGATTTCATTGCCGGTGCAGCAAACCCCGGTCAGGTTGATCCCCTGGGCTCCGTTTTTTCTGGCCAGTTCAAGCATGTCCGGTTCCTGGGCGGCAATACAGAGGGCCTCGGCCAGCAGGGGTTCATGGCCGTGGACGGTGACGTTGACCTGGTCGGATTTGAGAACCCCCAGGTCCACAATGGAGCGGCGGGGAACCGGGGTGCCGAACATGATATCGGTCAGTTCGGTGGAAAGCATCGAAGAACCCCAGCCGTCGGAGAGCGCGCAGCGGGAGGCCTGGAGCATGATATTTTCATAATCCTGATCCACCCCCATGTGGGTGCGGTGCATCATTTCCACCACTTCCCGGTCAATGCCCCGGGGGAAGATGTTCAGTTTTTTCCAGATAGCCTGGCGCTTTTCGGTGGCCCGCTTGGTCATGGAAAGCGGGGTGTTGTCCTGCTTGCCGAATTCGGCCAGGGCTTTTTCCCCCAGCTCGAGAGCGATTTCGTTGACCTCGCGATCTTCGGTGGCGATGCCAAAAACGGCGGCCAGGGATTTGAGCTTGGCCACATCCTTGATTTGGTGGGGTCCCTCGCCTTTGGCGGTTTCAATGAAGCCGCGGACCATCTCCCGGGCGTGATCGGTGTGGGAGGCTGAACCGGCCGCCACGACTCGGGCGAAGTTGCGGGCGGCCACGGTATCGGCGGTGGCTCCGCAGATTCCGACCATATCTTCAATTCCGTCGATGATCTGGCAGGGCCCCATGTTGCAGTTGCGGCAACAGGTTCCCCCCGAGCCGAAAAGACAGGCGCTCATCCCGCGTCGCTTGATGCGGTCGTAGGCGGTAATCACATCCTTGGCCGGGGCCTGGGCCAGAACCTCCTTGGAGGACTCGCAGGTGATTTCCGTGCAGCCTTCACATCCGTTTCTCATGCTAGCCATTATGTTTCCTCACACTTGTTTTACTGGTTAACGTTAAACAGCCTTATCGCCTGGCAATACCACTATGTGGCTGTATAACGATAATCATTTCCTTATCTTTGCGCAAGTATGACCAGGTCTCCCGGCCAGGCTTGAGCTCCGGATGGCCCTGGAATATGATGCGTACCGGCAGAAAATCAACTGAGCCCCGCGGCCTGGCGGGCGGCCTGAACGGTGTTTTTCATCAGCATGGTGATGGTCATGGGGCCAACGCCGCCGGGGACCGGGGTGATGAAGGACGCCTTTTCCTTGACCCCTTCGAAATCGACATCGCCGGCCAGGATCGCCTTGCCGGAATCGCTAATCCCGATGCGGTTGACCCCGACATCGATGATCACCACGCCCTCTTTGACCATGTCGGCGGTCACCATCTTGGGAACCCCGACGGCGGCGATGATGATATCGGCCCTTTTGGTATGGGCGGCGATGTCCTTGGTCCGGGTATGACAAAGGGTGATGGTGGCGTTGCCCGCCGCCCGTTTCTGGAGCATCAGGTTGGCGATGGGCTTGCCGACGATGTTGCTGCGACCGATGATGACCACCTCGGCCCCGCTGGTTTCAACGCCGCTGCGCTGGAGCAACTCCAGGATTCCGTGCGGGGTGCAGGGCAGGAAACATTGTTCGCCCAGCACCATCTTACCCACGTTTACGGGGTGAAAGCCATCCACATCCTTGCCGGGGTCGATGGCATAGAGCACCTTGGCCTCATTGATATGCTTGGGCAGGGGAAGTTGGACCAGAATGCCGTTGATCTTGGGGTCGCGGTTGCACTTTTCGACCAGTTGCAGCAATTGGTCCTCGGGAGTATCGGCCGGGAGGGTAATCTGCTCGGAATAGATCCCCAGCTCCTTGGCGGTCTTGTTCTTGGCCGCGACGTAGGACTGGGAAGCGGGGTCCTCCCCCACCAGAATGGTGACCAGACCGGGCACCACCCCGTTTTTTTCCTTAAGTTCGGCGACTTCCTGCTGCAACTCCTGGCGAATGGCCTTGGCCACTTCAACCCCGCTGATGATTTTGGCACTCATGATCCTGATCCCTCCTGATTTTGAATATTTGGCAATTTAAGGCAAATTATCAAATTATATAAATTCCAAATGCGCGGGACATTATCCGGCCGGGGGCCGGAAGAAGGCGGCCCGTACCCGGCACACCAAGGCAAAAGCGCTCCTTGCCCGCTGGTCGGATTGGCTCCGGCCGGGCAGACTGCGTCCACGGATTCTGACCCTCAAGGCTGAACTAGGAATAGAAAAAATCAAGGCCCCCGCCATGAAAAAGGCACGCTTGTCCCCCTCTCGTTTTCCTGGCCTTTATGGTCCGGAAAGCGCGCTGAAGCTGGGATATTACAACCAGGGGAATTTATACAGCGAGCCGGAACTAGAATTCTTAACGAATTTCTATTCTATTTTCAAGAAATTTTCCAAGAAAATAATGCGGACTCGCCGATAATACGAAAATAACGAACGTATGCCTATTGGGATCGCCCGGGCGGCCACGCCGGTCGTTCGTTGGCCAACTTGACAATAATCCCGTTGGCCAGGCTGAGCCGGTTGGCCAGCGTTTTAAACAGGTGTTTGCCGACCTCGGGATATTTTTCAATCACTTCCATCAATTTATTGCCGGGAAACCGCTTGACCTTGCAGCGGCCGCGGGCCATTACCGAAGCGGTGCGGGGTTCGCCGGAAATGGCGCTCATCTCGCCGAAATACTCTCCCGGCTCGGTGATCTCGGCAATTTTTTTGCCGTCCCGCACCACCATCAGGGCCCCGGTGACCAGCCTAAAGAAATCCCGATCATTGTTGTTCTGGCGGATTATCAGATCGCCATCCAGGTACTCCTCGATATCGGGGTTGACCAGGTAAGCGGGCAGGCTCTCGTCGGTGATCACCGTGCGCCGGAGTACCTCTTCAATGCTGGTCACCCCTTCGCGGATTTTTTGCAGCCCGGAATCGCGCAGCGGGACCATGCCTTCCTTGACCGCCACTTTGCGCAAGCGGTTTTCCGAAGTACCCGCCGTAATTGCCTTGGCCACATCCTCGGTAACCTCCATCAATTCAAAGAGGCCCACCCGGCCCTTGTAGCCGACGCCGTTGCAGGCTGGACAGCCTTTGGGCCCGTAAATTTTCAGATTGGGGATCTCCCTTTCCCGGAAGCCCATCTTGATCAGTTCATCCTTGTCCAGGGCGGCGACATTCACCGGTTCCTTGCACTTGGGGCAAAGTCGACGGGCCAGGCGCTGAGAAAGGACCATGGTCACCGCCGAGCTGACCATGTAGTGAGGTACGCCGATATTGACCAGGCGGCTGATGGTTGCCGGACAGTCATTGGTGTGGAGAGTAGAAAAGACCAGATGGCCGGTCATCGCCGCCTTGATGGCGATTTCAGCGGTTTCAAGATCCCGGATCTCGCCCACCATGATGATATCCGGATCCTGGCGGAGAAAAGCTTTCAGGGCGGCGGCGAAGGTCATGCCCACTTCGTTGAAGACGTTGACCTGGTTAATCCCTTTGAAGTTGAACTCCACCGGGTCTTCAGCGGTGAGGATCTTGATGTCCTCGCTGTTGAGGGAGTTCAGGATAGAATATAGGGTAACGGTCTTGCCGCTGCCGGTGGGGCCGGTTACCAGCAGCAGCCCCTGGGGCCGGTAGATGCAGCGTTTGAGCATCTCGAAGGTTTGGGGTTCGAAGCCCAGCTTGGTCAGGTCAACATTGAGGCTGCTCTTGTCGAGAATCCGCAGAACGATGGATTCTCCAAAAAGGGTCGGCAGGGTTGATACCCGGAAATCCACCGCCCGATGACGGCCGAACTTGATCCGGATCCGGCCGTCTTGCGGCACCCTCCGTTCAGTGATATCCAGTTGGGCCATGATCTTGATCCGCGAATTGAGCGCGTTTTTTATGCTCAACGGCAGGTTCATGGACTTGTAAAGCGATCCGTCCAGGCGGTAACGCACCTGCAGGTTTTGCTCGTAGGGTTCGATATGAATGTCGCTGACCCCGTCCTGAACCGCCTTGGTCAAAATCCCGTTGACCAGTTTGATGATCGGCGCGTCGGTGGCGGAATACTGATCCCTTATCCGCTCTTCCTCGAAGGTTTCCAACTCCATACCCTCGGCGGCCTCGGAAGCCAGGGCCCCGAAGTCGTCAATCTGGGTAATGGGGATTTCTTCATCGCGCTTGCGGTCCACTTGATGCTCCAGCAGCTGCTGGTACTCCTCATCGCTGATGCGATAATGGACCCGATAAGCCTCGATAATGTCCCTTTCGGTGGAAACGCAAACAGTGAGAGGCATCCTCACTTCGGCCTGGAGATTCTCCACCGCTGCGGTGTCGGTCGGCTCGGCCATGGTCACCTGGAGGTTCTTGCCGACGATGCGCAGGGGAAAAGCCAGATATTTGGCCGCAGTCGCAAAGGGAATTTTGGCCAGGGCATCGGCCTTGGGGGTTTCGCGGGAGATGATGACCGGCTGATAGTTATGCTGGCGACTGAGGAAATTAAGAACGGTATTTTCGTCGATAAAGCCCAGCTTCAAGAGGATTGAGCTCAGCCGCCCCCCATGTTTTTTCTGGACCGCCAGGGCTTCGTCAAGCTGGTTACTGCTGATCTGGCCCTCCTTGCGCAGCAACTCGCCAATCTTGACTTTGCCGGCTCCGGACTGGTCCTTGACCGAAGCTCGCAGGGTGGATTTATGGGGAGCCAATAACATGTGAAAAATCCCATCGAAAAGAATTGGAAGGACAAAATGTCACCAGCCCAAGCACTTGGAAGCGACATTAAAGTAATAGAATAGCAGAAAGGCTACCGGGCCGCCAAGGATATTTGCGTTGGGACAGGCTCCCGTCGGCACCCTGTGCCCCGAGGCTGTCCCCCTGCGGCTTGCCGGGAATTGGCCTGACCAGCCAACCCTTACTGCTTCGGCGGCAAAATCACTTGCCGCCGGCTTGCCCGCCCTTTTTCGCCACCCAATAGGGGTTGACCAGGTCTTCGAAAATAGCCAGGGCGGCCTCGGCGCCCTGGCCGGCGGCGGTGACGATCTGCTTGTAGCCCCCTTCCACATCGCCGGCCGAATAAATGCCCGGAATGGTGGTCCGATGATGCTGGTCTCTTTTGATGTAGCCGGCCGGGGTCAATTCCGCCCCCAGGCTAACGGCCAGCTCCACGGCGGGGGCATAACCGATGGCGATGAAAACTCCCTCCACGGGCAAGGTGGAAAGCTGATCAGAGCCCTGCTTGCGCAGGCGCACTCCTTCGACTCTGGCTTCGCCGAGAACTTCTGTTACCTCGGTATTGAAAAGCATTGGAATTTTCGCCTGTTTAAGGGCGTCAACCAGACGTTCCTGGGCCCGCAGCCGGTTCCGCCGATGCACCAGGGTGACATCGGCGCCAATCTGGTGGAGATGGAGGGCCTCGGTCGCCGCGCTGTCGCCCCCACCCACCATAATCACCTTTTTGCCGATGAAGAGGGGGCCGTCGCAGGTGGAACAGTAACTGACCCCCCGGCCGGCCAAGCGCTCCTCGCCCGGCACCCCCAGATGCCGTGAACTGGCGCCGGTGGCCAGCAGCACCGCCCGGGCCCGGTAACGGCGCCGGTTGGTGGTGATGGTGAAAAGATCCCCCGGCTCGATGGTCTGCACCTCCTCGCCGGGGAATATTTCGACATACTCCAGGGCGTGACTGACCAGGATATCCACCAATGTCTTGCCACCAACCTGGGTAAAGCCGGGATAATTTTCCACCATCGGGGTGGTGGCGATCTGGCCGCCCAGCATCCCTTTTTCCACCACCACCGTCTTAAGGCCGCTGCGGGTGGCGTAAATCCCTGCGGTCAGGCCGGCGGGACCGGCCCCGACTATGATCAGGTCGCAAGCAACCTCCTCGGCGTCGCTGTCCGGAATAAAAAACTGTTGCGGCTCCAGGGCGAGCAGCGAGGCGATAAAAAGTTCTTCCGGCTGAGCGCCGAGGCCGATCAGCTTGTCGTTGGCAAAGGCCTGGGGCACGCTGTGAGCGCTATACTGGTCGGCCAGATCAGGGTTGGCCTGAATATCGATGATTTGCAGGGAAACCAGCTCGGGCCGGGCCACCGCCGCCCGGACGGCATTGACCACCACCTGGGGGCAATAAGGACAGGAGGGGCTGACGAAAACCTTTATTTCCCGGGACTCTTCCAGTTTGGCCATGGTCTTGGCCGCCGGTTCGCTGAAACCGGTTTCCCGGAAACCGATGATGGCCAGCGCCTCCATGAAGCTCTGCACTTCATGCCCCACCGGAGCCCCCAGCCAGCGGATCTGCAGGGACTCATCGGCAAAAACCAGGGTGGGGGAAGCGGTGGCCTCCCATTTTTTGGCGAGTTCATGACCAAGGGAGTATTCGCGCAACGAGACCTTGTCGGTAACCTCGCGAATAGCCCGGATTAGCTGGCGGGCCCCTTCGGCAAAAGGCTCGTTTTTGCCCGGGTCGCAGAAAAGCAGCAACGGAATTTCCCGCGGCATGGCCTGAAAAAAGCGCCGCAGTTGCTCCTGGGCCTCCTGATGGGTCAAACCATGCCGCTCAGCCATGACGTTTCCCTTTCCAATGGGCGAACTGGCCGAGGGGGATGAGAATCCCGGCAAAAGTTACGGTGCTACATGACATCATCTCACTTGCTCCCTGTCTTGAGTCTTTCAGGTTCCCGCCGGCCCGCCCTGCTCCTGCAGGTCGGCCACAAATTTCTTGTGCTGCTCCAACGCTTTACTCTGGGCCGATTCCCTGATCGCATTGAGTTCCTCGATATTGCGGACAACGATCCCGACCAGGTCGCCGCCAAGTATGGGCTGACGAACCATGCTGTCCATAATTTGCAGGGTGTTGCGAACGCTCAGGCCAAAACGATAGGGCCGCTCTGCTCTGAGGGCGATCAAGGCGTCCGCCCTCAGGCCGGGGCCGCGGGTTCGACAAAGACCCGCTGGGCCAGTTCCCGGTCGAGCATGAAGAGGCCGCCCGGAAAACCCTCCAGCAATTTGAGTTTCTGGACGATCTCGTCCGCCGCCTGCTCTTCTTCCACCTGTTCGTCGACGAACCAGCGCAGAAAGCTCTCGCTGGCGTAGTCGTTCTCCGCCCGGGCGAGGCTGACCATGTTGTTGATCAGCCCGGTGACATGGGCTTCATGGGCGGCAACCCCGGCAAAAACCGCCAGGGGTGAAGCCCATTCGGTTTCCGGCCCCTGGATCGGCTGCAGCAGGATCCGGCCGCCCCGCTCCCCGAGATAGTCGTACATCTTCATGGCGTGGAAGTGTTCTTCCCGGGCCTGGGCCTTCATCCAGTTGGCAAAACCCGAAAGACTGATGCTCTCGAAATAGGCCGCCATCGAAAGATAAAGATAAGAGGAGTACAATTCAGCATTGATCTGATCGTTGAAAGCGGTTTGCATCCTGTCGCTGATCATGGCGCATCTCCTTTTCGCAATTAACTGGCCTGGTGAACCGGGTCGTCCGGGACGTCCGCGGGGCTATTGGTCAATGATCGCCTTTCCGCCCCGGCTTTTTCAAGCAAAAAAGGGCGCCAGCCCGGCGAAGCCGGCCGTGACGCCCTTTAAATGGTACAACCGGAGAAAAATTTCCGGATCTAGAAGAGGCCCTTGACCCGGCCGGTTTCAACATCAACATCGATCCGGCGGTAGGCCGGATCGGAGGCGGTGCCGGGCATCAGGCTGATGGCCCCGGCCACCGGGACGACGAAGCCGGCGCCCTTGTAAGTAAGAATGTCCCGGACCGGCAAGGTCCAGCCCTTGGGCACTCCCTTGAGGGTCGGATCGTGGGAAAGAGAGAGGTGACTCTTGACCATGCAGGTCCCCATCTCCTTCATTTCCGGATCGGCTTCCATCCGCTTCAGTATGGCTTGGGCTTCGGGGGAGTAGCTGACCCCGTCGGCGCCGTAAACCTCGGTGGCGATCAGTTCAATCCGACGGGACAGCGGGGTGTCCAGATCGTAGAGGAAGCGGAAATTGTTCTCTTCCTCGCAGGCGTCAACCACCGCGTCGGCGAATTCCAGGGCGCCTTCGCCCCCGTACTGCCAGTGCTTGGAAACCGCCACCCGCGCTCCGGCCGCTTCACAGAGCCGCCGGACCGCCTTGATCTCGTTGTCGGTGTCGGTGTAGAAGGCGTTGATGCAGACCACGGGGTTGATCCCGGCCTTCTTGACCGTCTCGATGTGATGGAGCAGGTTCTTGGTGCCCTCTTCCACCCAGCCGACATTTTCCTTGGCGTACTCAGCCGGCATCGGCCGGCCCGGGACCGGAATCGGCGCGCCTCCGTGGCACTTGAGGGCCCGGATGGTGGCCACTACCACCGCGCAGTTGGGTTTCAGGCCGGAATAACGGCACTTGAGGTTCCAGAATTTTTCAAAGCCGATATCGGCTCCGAAACCCGACTCGGTGACGTTGTAGTCGGCCAGTTTCAAGGCCACCCGGTCGGCTATAACCGAACTCTGGCCGATGGCGATATTGGCGAAAGGACCGGCATGAACCACTACCGGCTGGCCTTCCAGGGTCTGCATCAGGTTGGGGTTGAGGGCCTCCACCATCCAGGCGGTCATGGCCCCGGCCACGTCCAGGTCGGTGGTGGTGATGGGCCGGTCCTGCTTGTCGTAAGCCACCACGATCTTGCCGATCCGCTCGCGCATGTCCCTGAGGTCCCGGGCCACCGAGAGAATCGCCATGATTTCAGAGCTTACCGCGATGGCGAATTTGCTCTGCATGGTGTAGCCATCCATCTTGCCCCCCAGGCCGATGGTGATGTTGCGCAGGGCCTGGGCGCAGAAGTCGATGATCCAGCCGAACTCGACTTTCTTAGGGTGAATATCGAGCCTTTTGAGGCCCCGCTTGGCCAACTGCTCGTCGGTATAGTTGGCTTCATGCTGCATCCGCGAAGTCAGGGCGACCATGCCCAGGTTGTGGGCGTTCATGATCGCGTTGATATCGCCGGTGAGCCCCAGGGAGAAAGGAGTCAGGGGGATGCACTGGGCCAGGCCGCCGCCGGCGGCCGAACCCTTGATGTTCATGGTCGGACCGCCGGAGGGCTGGCGAATGGCGCCGATCACCGACTTGCCCCGCTTGCCCAGGCCCTGGACCAGGCCCATGGCGCAGGTGGATTTACCCTCGCCCAGGGGAGTGGGGGTAATGGCGGTGACATCGACATACTTGCCGTCGGGTTTGTCCTTGAGGCGGTCGAGAATCTTGCGATAGTCGAGCTTGGCCACGTAATGGCCCTGGGGCAGCAGTTCCTCCTTTTCGAGGCCGAGCTTTTCACCGAGCTCGTAAACGGTTTTCATGCGGCTTTCCGCCTCTTCCGCGATTTCCCAGTCCGCATGTTTGGTTGGATCGAGTGCCATCTTGTTTCCCTCCTTGTTGGTTGTGATAATGGAAAGGTTGCCGGAAATATTTCCGCTTCAATTACCTTGGGGCCTGGTGCCGGAACTCAGGCCGTAATAATCCCCCCGACCCGGAACATCTACGGGCGGAAAATTCTATTCTCCCTGGATCCCGTCGAAGAGGCCGGGAAAGCGTTCCTGCATCTGTTCCAGCAGCGGGTTCATGACCTCGCGCATGGATGGTTCCGCCGCCCGGGTGGTCCGGAGCCGGAAGATGTGCCGCCATTCCAGGAGATTGGCGTAAACAATGATTTCGGTCTTGCAGGAGTTGGGCAAAACGGTGCGGGCCGCCTGGGGAGTGACGGTCTCCAACAACTTGAGATAGATCTTCTCGGTTTCCAGCATGGCCTGTTGCCATAGCCGGTACTCCTCGCTGCCCTCTTTAAAAAACATCGGCTTGATGAAGGTAATTTCGTTGCCGAATTTGTCCTGGGAGTAACGGCAGTAACGCTGGCTTTCCTGGAGGAAGGAGCAGGGCCGGTGACGGACCAGTTCGTGGGTGACGGCTCGGTTGGTGATGAAGCGCACCGCGAGATGCCGGTGTCTGGCCAGGAGATCGGCGGGCAGGGCGTCGACTTCGGCCAGGCTCAGCTTCTCCACCTCCACCCCGGTCTGGTTCAGGAAACCGCGCTTGCCGCCGAGATCAAAAAAAAACAGGGGATGCCGGGCGGCCAGGTAAGCGGTTACTCCCTTGATCAGCTTGACATTGGCCCAGGACTGGTACATTTCCCGGAAGGCTCGGACGGTGCCGCTGATCAGGAGGGTTTTTTCCTTCTTTTCCGGCCGGTCGATCTGCAGGTATTTGGGCAGGGCGGCCAGGAACTGGTCGATGATCGCTTCGGTCTCGCAGCGTACCCGCACAGTCAGGGCCGCCATCTCCATTACCGAGTTGTGGCCGTGGCTGACCACCTTGCGGATGAAGGGCTCGGCCGATTCGGCAGTGATCTTGTCCTCGCTCTTGTAGCAGAGCCGGCCGCAGATTTCAATCCGCCGGGCCATGTCCTGGCGGTCGAGTTCATCAAGAATGGTGGCGGTTGCCGGTACGATCCGCATGATGCAAACCTCGCTGGTTCAGGAACATTCACAGGGGCAACTGGCTCCGCCCACCGCTCCCTTGTGGCTCGTTTGCCAGAAAGGCGACATTTCCCGGAGTTTGGCGATGATGCCGGGCAGTTTTTCGATCACGAAGTCAACCTCCGCCTCGGTATTGTATACGCTGAGACTGAGGCGGACCGAGCCGTGGGCGGCGGTGAAGGGAACCCCCATGGCCCGCATGACATGAGAAGGCTCCAGGGAGCCCGAGGTGCAGGCCGAACCGGATGAGGCGCAGATTCCATACTGATCGAGATGCAGCAGGATCGCCTCTCCTTCCACGAACTCGAAGCTGATATTGGTGGTATTGGGCAGCCGCTGCTCCTTGTGGCCGTTGCGCATGGAACTGGGGATTTGGCTCAGCAACCCCTCTTCCAGCTTGTCCCGCAACTGCCGCACCCGGCCGTTTTCTTCCGCCATCCGGGCCTGCGCCAACTCACAGGCTTTGCCCAGACCGATTATGGAGGCCACGTTCTCGGTGCCGCCCCGCCGGCCCTTTTCCTGGTGCCCGCCGATGACCAGCGGGGCAAAGGGGGTACCCTTGCGCACATAAAGCGCGCCGATGCCCTTGGGAGCATGCAGTTTATGGCCGGAAACAGAGAGAAAATCAATGGCCGAGTCGGCCAGGTTAATGGGGATTTTACCCACCGCCTGAACGGCGTCGGTGTGGAAGAGAATACCCCGGCTTCTGGCTATTCCGGCCATTTCCTCCACCGGGAAGATCACCCCGGTTTCGTTATTGGCCCACATCACGCTGACCACCGCGGTATCATCACTGAGGGCGGCTTCGTAATGTTCGAGATCGAGCAGTCCGTCCCGGTCCACCGGCAGCTGGGTGACCCGGTGCTTATGGCCGGTGAGGCGGTCGAGATGTTCGCAGAGATTTTTCACCGCCGGATGCTCCACCCGAGTGGTGACGATATGGCGTTTTTCGGGGAAGGCCTGCAGAGCGGCCAGAATGGCGGTGGAATCACTCTCGGTGCCGCAACTGGTGAAGATAATCTCGTCGCTCTCGGCCCCGATCAGGCCGGCCACCTGCTCCCGGGCCCGAGCCAGCGAACGCCCCACCTGGCCGCCGAAATGGTGCATGGAGGAAGGATTGCCATAGAGTTCGCTGAAATAGGGAAGCATCGCCGCCAGCACTTCGGGGTCAACCTTGGTGGTGGCGTTGTTATCCATGTAGACCACGGACCGGTTATCAGCCATTTTAACGGGCCTCCTCGACGATCAGGCTGTCCAGCACCTGTTCGCGCAGCTTTTTTTCCACGTATTCCTTGAGGGTAAGCTTGGACTTCTTGCAGGTGCCGCAGGCGCCGCGCAACGCAACGGTGACAAAGTCGCCGTCGAGATCGACCAGTTCGATATCGCCGCCGTCCTTGCGCAGGGCCGGGCGAATTTCCCGCTCGAACAATTCCTCGATCATCTTGATTTTCTGGATATTGGTCAGTCGCCGGCCAGTTTCGGGCACCGGTTCCAGCTTGATCTCCCGGCGCTCTTCCCGCAGGATTTCCTCCAGGCGCTCGTGGCAGCGGCCGCAACCGCCGCCGGCCTTGGTGAAGTTGGTGATTTCCTCCACCGACTTGAGCTTGCTTTCCTGGATGGCCCGGCGAATCTCGAGATCGGTAACCCCGAAGCACTCGCAGACCACCTCGCCCTGGGCCATGGGGATGGGAATGCCACGATAATTGGCAATGGCCGCCTCGAGCGCCTCACGGCCCATCACCGAGCAATGCATTTTTTCCTTGGGCAAACCACCCAGATATTCGGCGATATCTTCGTTGCTGATCTTGGCCGCCTCATCAAGGGTAAGGCCTTTGATCATTTCGGTGAGGGCCGAGGAAGAAGCGATGGCGCTGGCGCAGCCAAAGGTCTTGAATTTGGCGTCGGCAATTCGCTGGTCCGGGCCCAGTTTGAAATAGAGTTTCAGGGCATCGCCGCAGGCCAGGGAACCGACATCACCGACCCCGTCGGCGTCGGGGATCTCGCCGACATTGCGGGGATTCATGAAATGATCCCGCACCTTATCCGTATAATCCCACATGGCTGGATGCTCCTTGCCAAAACAGGTTGATAATTTATTTACCAGTCAAAACAAGGCAAGATAATTTGTTGCCCGGCAAAACGCAACCGATAACCGCCCCGAATAGCCCGTTGCCTGACCCAGCAGCGTCGACTATCGATAAAGGGCGTAGTTCAAGGGCAACATCTTGCGGGTAGTAAAAATCAGCCGGTCGGAATCAGCGGATGATCAGTGAAGATGGGCGTGGATGATGACGGCCAGTTCCGGGCCGATGCCGGCCACCGTGGCCAGCTCCGCCGGAGAAGCGGTGGCGATGGCCCGCAGGCTGCCGAACTTTTGCAGCAGCGCCAGTTTGCGGGCCGGTCCAACCCCGGGAACCTGGTCCAGGCGCGAGGATAGTTGTTTTCGGCCGCGGAGCTTGCGATGGAAGGTAATACCGAAACGGTGAGCTTCATCCCGGATTCGCATGAAAAACAGCAGCACCGGGGAATGGGAGGGCAAAGCCAGAGGGTTTTTCCGGCCGGGCCGGAATATTCTTTCCCCCGCGCCCTGCCGATCCTTGGCAATGGCCGCCAGGGCGGGAGGGTCCTGGAGGTTTAGTTCGGCGACCACCGCCTGGGCCACCCCCAAGTGGCCCTTGCCGCCGTCCAGGACCAGGAGGTCCGGCAGGACTTGCTCGGCGCCGGCTCGAGTCAGGTGGCGGAGCAACACTTCCCGCATCATGGCATAATCGTCGGGGGTATCCTGGCCGCGAATCCGGAAACGGCGGTAGCGGGAGGGTTCCTTGACCCCCTGGTGAAAGGAGACCAGCGAGCCCACGGCCTCGCGGCCGCCGAGGTTGGAAATATCCAGGCACTCGACCCGCCGGGGCGGGGCCGCCAACTGCAGGCTGCGCTGAATGGAGTCGGCCAGCCGCTCCCAGCCGTCCCGGCGCTGCTGCTGCTCAACCAGGACCTGGGCGGCATTGTCGGCGGCCATGCTCACCAGGGCCTTTTTGTCCCCCCGCTGGGGCACCGCCAACCGGACCGGTCCCGGTCGCTTTTCCGTCAGCCATTCGGCCAGGGCGGCGGCTCCGGCAACGGCAAAGGGCAGCAGGATCCGGCGGGGGATCAGACGTTGGGCCGGTTCGTAAAAGCGTTGGATCAATTCGGCCAGGACTTCGCCGTCATCATCCAAAGGTTCATCGAGGACAAATTCCCGCTTATCGGCCAGGGCACCTTCACGAATGAAGAGCAGGGCCACCGCCACCTGCCCTTCCCGGCGGGCAAAGCCGAAAACATCTTGGTCGCCGCCCTGCCGGCTCAACACCACCTGCTTTTCCAGGGTCTGATGCAAGGCCCGCACCTGATCGCGCAGCAACGCCGCCTCCTCGAAGCGCAGGGCGGCCGCCGCGGAGTTCATTCGCAACTCCAGGTTTCGGGTCAACTCCCGTTGGCGGCCCTCGAGGACGGCCAGGACCTGGGCCACCCTTTGCCGGTATTCCGCCGGGGTGATTGCGCCGATACAGGGTCCGGGGCAGCGCTCCATCTGGTAATTGAGGCAGGCCCGCTGCCCGGGGGGCAACTTTTCGCCCTTGCAGCGCCGCAGAGGGAAAAGGTTGTTGAGCAGGCGCAGGGTTTCCCACATGGCCGCCGGCGAGGCATAGGGCCCGAAGTAGCGGGCCCCGTCCTTGCTTACCCGCCTGGTCATCAGCAGCCGGGGCCATTCTTCCTGCACCGTAACCTTGAGGTGAGGGTAGCTTTTGTCATCCCGCAGAATAACGTTGTAGCGGGGACGATGCTGTTTGATCAGGCCGGCCTCGAGGATCAGGGCCTCCTTCTCGGTGCGGGTGAGCATGGTGTCCACTCTGACCACTTTGCTCAGCATTACCGCGGTTTTGCTGCGGGCCCCGTCCTGGTCGATCCGGGTATAGGAGAGCAGGCGCTTGCGCAGACTGACCGCCTTGCCGACGTAAAGCACCTGGCCGGCGGCATCCCGCATCAGGTAAACCCCGGGAGCATCCGCCGCCCCCTTGATCAGCTCGGATTTGAACATTTTCGTAGCGCCGTTTGATTGATCAGGTCGCGGAGAACGTTCCGCTAACGACAGCAAAGAGCCAGCCAGTCCTGGGCCTCCGGACCCTGACCTAATTGGAAAATTTTCAAAAAATCAGTTAGTTGGGCGACCGTACAATTGAGGCATGATCTCGAAGCCCCGGATCTGACCTCCTGCAACTCATTAGCCAGAAAAGCCTGCAAGGCCGCCTTCATCTCCTGTTCCAGCTCCGGATGGGGCGGCAAGCCGTGGCGACGCAGAAATTTGCCCAACCGCTCCCAGTTCCAGATAACCCGGCGGATCCCCCGATAGACCGGCAAACCCCGGTTGGCCGGATTCAGATCACGCAGCATGATTTCCCGGTAGCGGGAAATGACCTGCGCCT
The DNA here is from genome assembly GCF_044068515.1 of Desulfurivibrio nitratireducens. NCBI lineage: Bacteria > Pseudomonadati > Thermodesulfobacteriota > Desulfobulbia > Desulfobulbales > Desulfobulbaceae > Desulfurivibrio > Desulfurivibrio nitratireducens. Next base: position 65,413 of record NZ_JBIPKI010000002.1, on the reverse strand, counting down.
GCAGGGCGGCCAGTTCCGCCGGGGTCAACAGAAGCGCGGGACCTTCGGGGTCTTCCCCGAGGTAATAAAGGGAACCGTAATAGGCGATTTCGGGAATTTCCCCGGCATGGCCGATGAGCAGGCATTCATCGGCAATCAGTTCATGACGTGCTTCAGTTTCCATGATGTTGCTAAGCATGCCAGGGAGCAGTTTGCCCGGTGTTTAAAGAAATTACCCTGATTCGACCTCTTTGCGGAGGCCTGGGGCCGTCTGCCGCCATCAACCCGGTTCGCCCCGGCGCTGTCTTTGGCGGAAGAAAATCCGCAGCGGCACCTGGTCCATTCCCAGAGCCTCGCGAAAACGATTGACCAGGAAGCGGGAATAAGAGAAATGAATGCCCTTGGGATCGTTGGCGAAGACAATCAGGGTCGGCGGCTGGCTGGCAATCTGGGTGACATAGTAAAGCTTTATTCGGCGGCCCTTGTGCAGGGACGGGGGGTGGGCCTCAACCGCCTCCTGGAGAATGCGGTTGAGGCGGGGGGTGCCGAACTTGCGGCTGTATTGCTCGTAAACCTTGTCGATCAGGGGGAAGAGTTTACCGACTCCGATCCCGGTGAGGGCCGAGACTTTGTGCACCGGGGCAAACCCGGCAAAATGAACGGCCCGCTCCACCTCGTCAAGCAGGTGCTGCTGTCTTTTGCGGTCGTTCTGGATCAAATCCCACTTGTTGAGCAGGATCAGGCAGGCTCGCCCCCGCTCCAGGCCATAGCCGATGATCTTGGTATCCTGTTCGGTCACCCCTTCCTCGGCGTCGATAACGATCAGGGCCAGGTCGCAGCGCTCCAGGGTATGCAGGGCCCGAACCACACTGAATTTTTCCACCCGTTCGCTGACCTTGCCCTTGCGCCTGATCCCGGCGGTATCGATCAGCAGGTATTTTTTGCCCTGCCGCTGGAGTTCGGTGTCCACCGAATCGCGGGTGGTGCCGGGCAGATTGGAAACCACCATCCGCTCCTCGCCGAGCAGGCGATTGATCAGGGACGACTTGCCCACGTTGGGCCGGCCAATGAAGGCCATCCGAATGGGAGCCGGAGTGTCGGGATCCGGGGCCACTTCCGGTTCCGGGGGAGGCAGATCGGCGATGACCCGGTCGAGCACCTCGCTCAGGCCCAGGCCGTGGGCGGCGGAAAGGGGGAGGATTTCAGCCACCCCCAGCTCGTAAAAAGGCGGCAGCAGCTTGGCGGCCTGCTCGGGCGCATCGATCTTGTTGACCAGGTAATGAACTTTTTTGCCCGAGCGTCGGAGGATCTCCACCACTTCCCGATCATCGGGCAAAATTCCCTCCCGGCCGTCCAGAAGCAGGAGAACCACCTCGGCCTCGGCCACCGCCTGGCGGGTCTGTTCTTGGATCAGCCGGTTAATCTCCGAACCATCGCCGCTTTCCAGGCCGCCGGTATCGATCAGCATAAAGCTGCGCTCGTTCCAGGTAACCTTTGCAAAATGGCGGTCCCGGGTCACCCCCGGGGTGGGATCGACAATAGCCTTGCGGGAACCGGCGATCCGGTTGAACAGGCTCGATTTGCCCACATTGGGGCGCCCCACCAGGGCCACCAGGGGCAAATAACCACTGCTGAAAGTTTCCGGCTGCCTGTTTGTTTTTTTCATAATCCTTTTCCTGAAATGTTGCCCATTAATGCGGGCAACGATTGGCTGCCAAAGAGCTGGGAAGCCCCGGAGAAAACAATCCGAGGCCCGGAAAACCGTTGGTCCGCTTGCTGCCCTACCTCACTGAAATCATAAACCGGCCGGCGGCGGGATTTGGCCCGCTCCGTTCCTTATTCCCGGGACCTCGCACGGCTCAGTTCCTGGTCCACCTTGGCCGCCAGATTTTGCAGCACGGGAAAATTTTCCCCGCCGGGAGCGGCCAGCAGGCTCAACAGCTGCGCGGCCGCGGGTTGCAGATAAGCGCGAAAAAAAACCTTGCCCTTCCGGCGGGTTAAAAAGGCGAAGGCCCCCATAATTTGCAGGTTGCGCTGCAGGGCGAGGAAATACCAGCCCCGGCGGAAGGCCTCCCGATCGAAGCCGGCCATCATCCGACCGGCCTCCTCCAGGTAAAAAGCGAGCAAAGCCTCGCGCAACGCCGGAGTCAGGGCGGCATAGGGATCGTAAAGCAGGGCGGCCAGGTCGTAGCCCAGGGGACCGAAACGGGCCCCCTGAAAGTCGATGATTCTGATCCGTCCCTGGCTCAGCATCAGATTGCGGCACTGGTAGTCCCGGTGGAGGATGAAGTCGGCCGGTTCAGCTCCGGCCCGATCGGCCAGCCGGGCGAATTCCGCCGCCAGTTCCGGGCCCATCGGGCCCTGCCCCAGCCATTCCCGCACCAGGGCCTGGTAAAAGTAGCCGGACTCCCGGGCCAGCATCAGGTCACGATCATAGCGAGGGGTGTCCCAGCAGAATGCGGGGGAGAACCCGGAGCGGGCCGTGACCTGGAGTTGCAGCAGGGCGGTCAGGGCCTGGCGGTAAAGGGCCTCGATTTCGGCGGGGTCCGGGTTCTGCTGCAAACGGGCATGGAGGAGGAGATCGCCCAGATCTTCCATGACCACTGCTCCACTGACGGGATCATAACCATGGATTGCCGGCACCGGCACTCCGGCCGCTGACAGGTGGCGGCCGATGGCGGCGCAGGAGGCGGCCTCGGCCAGCTCCCGCGAGCTCCGGCCCGGCGGCATAATCAATACGACCGAGGGGTCTTGGGCAAAGCGGCACCGGTACAAAAGACGATCCGAGCCGTCGCCGGCCAGGACCGTCACCGCTTGCAAGCCCCGCCGGGCATAACCCGCCTGGCGCAGCAGACGCTCGGTTGCGGCAAGTTCCATTATCAACCCTGGACAGACTTGGGGCCGGCCTGTTCACCCGACCTTAAAACAACTTTAACCGGAAAAAATCGTATCCTCCGCGATGGTCCCGGCTGGAACTTCGACGTGGTCCCAGACCACGCAACGGCGGAGCTTGACGCTCCTGGCCAGGACCGCCCGGCTGCCCACCACCACCCAGTCGGCGAATTCAACCCCCGCCTCCCGCCGGACCTGCTTGCCGAGGAAAAAAGGAGCCGCTCCAGGTGGGACAATCACCGGTCCGGTGCCAACATGGGTCGGCTTACCGCGCCCTTTTGCCCCGAAGCCCAACAGTCTGGCATGAAGATCGAGGTAATCCGCCGGGGTGCCCATATCGGTCCAGCAGTGATTGACCGCCACCATCGCCTGGACCCGGTAGCCCAGGCGGATCAACTGGTGGTACCAGTCGATGCTGTGGTAAAAGAGGCCCTCGGGAATCAAGTCCAGCAGGGCAGGATCTACCACCTGGATCCCGGTGAAGGCCAACAGGCGGGCCCCCTCCCCCGCCCCCGCCAAGTCAGCGTCCGTGGCGGCAAAGGAGCGGACCGCCAGGTCGGGGGTCAGCAGTACCTTGTTGAAACGAGGCTGGTCGTGGAGTACCAGGGTGGCATCGTTGCCGGCTGCCAGATGCTGGGCCATCACTGCACAATAGTCGATATCATGCCAGATATCACCGTTGACCACCAGAACCGGCTCGGCGGTGAAACGCGGCCGGGCCAGGCGCAAGCCCCCGCCGGTGCCCAACTCCCGCTCTTCAAGCTGGACTTCCAGGTCGGTTGCTCCCGCCAGCAGAGACGCGATCTGTTCCCGGAGATGAAAGGCGTTGACCACGATCCGGCGGTAACCGGCCCGGCGCAGATCGGCGATGATCCTCAGCAACAGAGGCCGATCGAGGATCGGAAACAGGGGTTTAGGCCGCCGCAGGGTATGGGGCCGCAGCCTGGTTCCCAGGCCGGCGGCAAGAATCATGGCTTGCACGCTCAACTCACTCCCATCCAGGAGGGGAACTTAATTGTCCGTCCAAAAGGCGGGGGCTCGGACCATGGCCTTAATGACAGCATGGCTTAGAGGCGCGGGCCGCCGCTGCTGTCCGCCTCAACTCCCATGACCACGATTCCGGCCCGGTCGGCCAGCCGGAGGGCTTCCTCGGGGTCGAAAAACAGGGCCTGGCCGGCTTCCACCGCCAGCACCTCCGCCTTGACCGCGGCCATCCCGGCGATGGTTTGGGGGCCGATGGCCGGCAGGTCAAAACGAAAATCCTGGCTCGGCTTTTTGACCTTGACCACCACCGCCTTTTCGCCGGCCAGTTCTCCCCCCCGGCGGATGGCGGCGTCGGTCCCCTCGATGGCCTCCACCGCCAGCACCGCCCGGTCCCGTACCACCACGCACTGGCCGATATCGAGATCCCCGACCGCCCGGGCGATGCGCCACCCGAAACGAACATCTTCCAACTGTTCGGCGTCGGGCTGGCGCCGGCTCAGAATCCCGGCCGGAAAAAGCAGTTTGTCCAGGTAGAGGGTGGAGGCCACCACTTCGATGCCCTCTTCGGCCAGCAGTCCCGCCAGGGCCCGCAGAATGGCGTCATCCTGGCGGGCATCGATGCGGCGCCAGAGACCCAGAGCCTTGAAATCCGGCCAGACATCGCGGAAAATCCTGGTTTTGGTGATGGTCCCGGCAAACACGCATTCCCGGACCCCCTGACGATGGAAAAAGTCCAGCACTTTCTGCAGCTGGCCCAACTTGATCCAGAGGCAGGCATCGGCGGCGGTTTCCACTTCCGGCGAGGTTTCACCCCGATGGGCGATCACCACCGTTTGGCGCCCGTTTTCTCTGGCGGCCCGGGCCACCAGGAGAGGAAACTGGCCGCCGCCGGCGATGATTCCCAGTTTAGTCATCGTCTTCGCCAACCTGGCGGAGCACCCCTTGCCTGGAGGTTCGAAAGAAGCCCACCAGGTGGCGAACCTCGGCGCAGTCATCGACCTGGGCCAGGGTATGGTCCAGAGCTTCCTGGAGGAGCAGTTCGGGGGTGCGAAAGATAATCTTGAAAGCGGCCTGCAAGCCCCGAATGTTCTCAGGGGGGCAGCCGGCCCGGCGCAGACCGATATGGTTGATCCCGCTGATCCGCATCTGCTTGCGGATTCCGGCCATCACCACATAGGGCGGAACATCTTTACTCAGACCGGACATTCCGCCGATATAGGCAAAGGTTCCGACCCGGACAAACTGTTGGATCGCGGTAAGCCCGCCGATGATCGACCGGTCCTCGATACTGACATGACCGGCCAGGGTAACGGCGTTGGCCATGATGACCCCGTTGCCCAGGGTGCAGTCGTGGGCGATATGGACATAGGCCATCAGCAGGCACTGGTCTCCGATCCGGGTATGACCGAGGCCGGAAGCGGTACCGCGGTGGATGGAGACATATTCGCGGATCACATTGTCGTTGCCGATGATCAGTTCAGTGGGCTCTCCCTTGTACTTGAGATCCTGCGGGGGCGCGCCCACCGTGGCGAAAGGGCCGATTTTATTGCCCTCGCCGATCAGGGTGGGGCCGCTCAGGGTGCAGTGGGCCCCGATTTCCGTCCGGGCCCCGATTCTGACCCCGGAGCCGATGACGGTATAGGGACCGACGCTGACCGTCTGATCCAGTTCGGCGCCGGGATCGATTAATGCGGTGGGATGAATATTCATAATGCGGCCTCCAGCCGCCTCAAGTTGGTCAGGTTAAAAGTTTGGAATCCAGGGCGCCCGGCGGAGCCGGATTCAGAATGAACGGCGAGCCCGGGCAAAACCCGGGGGCAGGCGCGGTTTTATTCCCTGCCCCTTGGCCCCATGTTAAGCAAAAGTGGCCATCAGCTGGGCCTCGGTGGCCAGGACATCATCCACGTAAGCCCGGCCTTCCATAATCCAGAAACGGCTCTTGCGTTTCTTGACCGCCAGTTCGTAGACCAGCTGATCGCCGGGCACCACTTTGCGGCGGAACTTGGCGCCGTCGATGCCGGCAAAATAGACCAGTTTGCCGGCAATATCCTCGCCCCCGGTGAGATAGGCCAGCAGGGCCCCGGTCTGGGCCATCCCTTCCAGGATCAGCACCCCCGGCATCACCGGCTCGCCGGGGAAATGGCCCTGGAAAAAATTCTCGTTGATGCTGACGTTTTTATAACCTCGAATCCGCTCGCCCGGCTCCACGCTCAGAATCCGATCCACCATAACAAAGGGATAACGGTGAGGCAGCACCGCCAGAATCCCCTTGATGTCCAACATGCCCAATTCCTGTTCACTCATTGCCAGTCTCCTTGCCAGCCTGCTTTTCGGAGCGCTCACCCGCCGTCAACTCGGTCAACTGCCGCCGTAAATCGCGTAATTCCCGCAGCATCTCAGGCAACCTGGCCAGGGCAACGATGCTCCGGCGCCACTTCTTATGATCGATGGCCGGTGCCCCGGCGATCACCGCCCCGGCCGGCTGATTGTTGTGAACCCCGGATTTGGCCGCCACCATTACTCCGGCGCCAATTTGCAGGTGACCCGCCACGCCCGTCTGGCCACCCAGCACTACCTGGCGGCCCAGCCGGGTGCTGCCGGCGATTCCGACCTGGGCCACGACCAGGGAGTTTTCACCGATTTCCACGTTGTGGGCGATCTGGACCAGGTTGTCAATCTTGCTGCCGGCCTTGATCAGGGTCTCGCCGAAAGTGCCGCGGTCGATACAGACATTGGCCCCGATTTCAACATCATCTTCGATCCGGACACGGCCCAGATGCGAGCGTTTGTGGTGCCGGCCCTCTCCATCGGTGGCGTAGCCGAAGCCATCACTGCCGATCACGCTGCCGGCATGAATGATGACCCGGTGGCCGATGACCGTCTGGGGATAAAGCGTGACATTGGGATGGATCACCACATCATCGCCGAGAATCGCGTTATCGCCGATCACCGCTCCGGCGGCCAGTTGTACCCTGGCGCCAAGCTCAACGCCGTTGCCCAGAATCACCCCCGCGGCGATGCTGACTTCCGCCGGGATGCGGCAATTTTCACCGATCACCGCGCCGGAGTGCACTCCCAGGGCCTTGAAGGGGGCGGCCAGAAAAAAGTTCTGAATTCGGGTGGCCGCCAGGTACGGATTGCTTACCCGGAGCAAGGCAACTTTTGCTTCGTTGAACTGCGGCAACTCCACCCGGGTACGGGAAATGATCAGGGCCGAGGCCCGGCAGCGCTCCAGTTTGTCAAGCCGGCCCGAATCGGCCAGGAAAGCAAGCTCTCCCGGACCGGCCCGCTCGAGATCGTTAAGGCCGGTAATCGTGATCTCACCGTCTCCCTCCACCACCCCTTCCACCATGGCGGCCAGTTCCGTCAACGTCGCCATTTGCTCTCTCCGCGAGTTTTAAACAGCGTAGATAAAAAAAAACTGGCGTTTCCGCCGCCGGAAACGCCACAACCATGTAAGCCCAACACCCATACCGCCTTAAAGCTTAACCAGGTCCGGATTTACTGGGGCCAAACCCGGCAGCTTGCCGGCGGCCGGCGCATCCTGTTCAGTTCCAGCCGGGATCTCGTCGCCGGCATAGGCAAGGAACCGCGATTTCACCGGTCAAACCGGCGCCGATGGCACAACTTGCCACCGGGTTGACCGGGTCCGGACAGGGGGCTGGAATTATTATTCCGCCCCGTTGATTCGATTGCGCAAGATCCCCGACGGTTTGAAGGTTATGACCTTGCGGGGGGCCAGAAGCAACTCGGCGCCGGTCTGTGGATTGCGGCCCCGGCGGGAATTTTTCTGTTTGACGTTGAATTTGCCGAAGCCGCTGAGCAGCAAATCCTCCCCCTCCTGGAGGGAGCGTTTGGCGATCCCCAGAAAGGCTTCCACCACTTCGGTGGCCTGGGTCTTGGTCAAGTCGTGCTGCCGGTAGACTTTCTGAATCAGATCCGCCTTGGTCAGGGTCATCAGGCCCTCCCGTTTTCTGTAATAATCGTCGACAAATTAAGACCGTAACTACCACCGGGGCAAGCTCCGGCATAACCCCGGCGGGGCTTACGGGCCGGCCAGGTTGCCGACCCTTGAGCAGGGCCGGATCAGCCTGGCCAAAAAAGCAAGATAACCTCGTTTTGTCAAGAATTAAGTTGCAAAGCGGTCTGGCCGGCAAAGCGGGCCGTTGCCCCCAGTTCTTCCTCGATCCGCAGCAATTGATTGTACTTGGCCACCCGATCGGTGCGGGAAGGCGCCCCGGTCTTAATCTGGCCGGTGTTGAGAGCCACGCTCAAATCGGCGATGGTGGTATCCTCGGTTTCGCCGGAACGGTGAGAGATCACGGCCGTATAGCCGGCTCGCTGGGCCATGCTGACCGCGTCGATGGTCTCGGTCAAACTGCCGATCTGGTTGAGCTTGATCAAGATCGAGTTGGCCACTCCCTGCTTGATTCCTTTGGCCAGAATAGCCGTATTGGTGACAAAAATATCATCGCCGACGATCTGAACCTGGTTACCCAGTTCCTCGGTCATGGTTTTCCAGCCGGCCCAGTCGCCCTCTGCCAGCCCGTCTTCTATGGAAACCAGGGGATATTTCTTGACCCAGGAAGCATAAAGCTTGATCAGTTCAGCGGCTGTTTTCTTCGGTTTTTGCTCGGCGGCCAGGACATAGCACTTGCCCTTGGCATCGTAGAGTTCGCTGGCGGCCACATCCAGGGCGATGGCGATATCCTGGCCGGGGCGGTAGCCCGCCTTGACGATGGCCTCCAACAGCGACTCCATCGCTTCTTCATTGGACCTGAGGTTGGGGGCGAAGCCGCCCTCATCGCCCACCGCCGTCTGGTGTCCCGCTTTTTTGAGGACCGCCTTCAGGGTATGGAAGGTCTCCACTCCCATCCGCAGAGCTTCTTTGAAGCTGGGGGCGCCCAGGGGCATGATCATGAATTCCTGCACGTCGACATTGTTATCGGCATGGGCCCCGCCGTTGAGGACATTCATCATCGGAACCGGCAGCACCTTGGCGTTGACCCCGCCCAGATAGCTGTAAAGGGGCAGGCCCACATCCTCGGCCGAAGCCCGGGCCACGGCCATGGAAACCCCAAGGATGGCGTTGGCCCCAAGCTTCTTCTTGTTGGCGGTACCGTCCAGTTCCAGCATAATCTGATCCAGCAGGACCTGCTCGGTGGATTCGAGGCCCACCAGGGCCGGACCGATCACGTTGTTGACGTTGGCCACCGCTGTTTCCACCCCTTTGCCGAGGTAGCGTTTCTTACGGGTGTCCCGCAGTTCGAGGGCCTCGCGGCTGCCGGTGGAGGCGCCCGAGGGAACCAGGGCCCGGCCGCCGACTCCCGTGTCCAGGTGAACCTCGACCTCCACGGTGGGATTGCCCCGCGAATCAATTACCTCACGCCCCAGAACTCCGATAATTTCACCCATCTCCTTCTCCTTGGTATTTAACTGCTTGTTTTTGCAAAATTAAGACGTTCCGCTTCTCGGACCGCTCAAATCCCACCACCTGACCGGCAGCGGCGGGAACTGCGAAGCAAAGCGTAAATCGGTCAGATCCTCGGGGATCAAACAACCCGGGCTCAGGGGTTTTAGCCAATGGCCGCGGCCATGCCGAAAATCGGCAGATACATGGCGACCACCAGGCCGCCGATCATCCCGCCCAAAAACACCATCATCAAGGGCTCGATCGAAGCGGTTAAATTATCCACCGCCTGATCCACCTCTTCATCGTAAAAATCGGCGATCTTGATCAGCATCGTATCCAAGGCCCCGGAGGATTCACCGACATTGATCATCTGAACCACCATCGCCGGAAAAACCCCGGTCTCGGCCAAAGGGTCCGCCAGGGGCCGACCTTCACTGATGCTGTCGGTCACCCGAAAGACCGCCTTTTCGACCACCTTGTTGCCGGCGGTGCGGGCCACCACTCTGAGGGATTCCAGGATCGGCACCCCGCTTTGCAGCATGGTGCCCAGGGTCCGGGAGAACTTGGCCACCGCCACCCGGCGCAGCAGGGTGCCGATGACGGGCATACGGAGCATTATTTCGTCGATCTTTTCCTGGCCCTTTTCGGTCCGGTAAACTTTTTTAAACCCGTAAATAGAGAGGAACAGCGCCCCCAGCATATAATGGAAATTGCTCTGGGCGAAGGCGCTCATGTTGACCACCATCTGGGTGGGGCCAGGCAGGGCCGAGCCGAAATCGGCGAACATTTCTTCAAACACCGGAACCACGAAGATCAGCATCACCGCCAGCACGATCAAGGAAATGCAGACACAGATAACCGGATAGGTCATGGCCCCCTTGACCTTTTTTTTGAGGGCCTGGCTTTTTTCCATGAAAGTGGCCAGGCGGGCGCAGATGGTATCCAGGATCCCGCCGACCTCCCCGGCCTCCACCATGTTGCAATAGAGGGTATCAAAAATAGTCGGATGCTTTTTCATCGCATCGGCGAAGGTGGAGCCGGATTCGACATCGGCGCGGATGGCCCGCAGCACCTTCTTGAAGGTGGGATTTTCCTGCTGTTCGCCAAGAATCTGCAGGCTCTGCACCAAAGGGAGGCCGGCATCGATCATGGTTGAAAGCTGCCGGGTGAAAATAACCACGTCCTTGCCGGTAACCTTGGGCTGAAAAAATGCAATATCAGCAAGCAGGTTCTTGGGCGCCTCCTTAAGCATGGAGGCGGTAACCCTCATCCTTTTAAGGTGAGACTGGGCAGCCGCTTCGCTGGGCGCTTCCAGCTTGCCCTTGCGTTTTTCCCCGTACGAATTGATCCCTTTCCAGACGTAAACAGGCATGGTTTCAATCTCCTGGCAGAATTTACCCCGGCCCGACATGCTGGACCGCTCCAAGAACCACCTTGCGATGCAATTGTTTCAGCCCCACCCCCGCCATGGCGCCTGGGGGTGCGGCCATTTCACCTTATAGCCCATGAGAAAAGGAAAAACAAGAAAGTAAACGGTGATTTGCGGATAGGCAACGCTTTTGGTTGACATCTCCCCGGTGATCATTTATATAATCGCGTTTCACGGCTTATCAGACTGATCTTATTACTTCTCGCCCCATCTGTTCGGAGGTTAAAGTTATGGCAAAGGCAGCGGCACAGCAAGACGACACCAGCAAATACAGCAGCGGCCAGTTTCAGGCAATCATCGATAAATGCGAAGGCTGCGGCCGGATCGTGGAAGTGGAAGCCAGCAAGTTCTGCCGGACCTTTGTGGCTCCCGCCGCCAAATGGCGGCTCGGCTTTTGCAATTTCGCCACCCACGTTAAACCGGAAATCGTCGCCGCCGCCGTCAGGGTCAATCCCTTGAAAGCCTCCAAGCGGGCAGCGGCCAAAAGCAAGAAAAAATAATAAGTCCTGCCTTGCTTTCTAACTCTGCAAAAACCGCCTTTCCCCTGGCCGGAAAGGCGGTTTTTTTGTCCCGTTTAGCCTGGCGACGATAGAACCAGCTAAGATGGTGGGTAATCAAATTTAAGCTTTTTTCTTGCCCCCGCCTCCGCTTTTAACCTCGATGCGGCGAACGTCGGCCTTGCGGGGAGCCTTGCGGGGCAGGGTCAGGGTCAATACCCCGTTTTTGAAGGCGGCCTTGACCGCCTGTTGGTCGGCATCACCGGGCAGAGAAAGAATCCGGCGGAACGAGCCGTAAGAGCGTTCCATCCGATGGTAATCCTTTCCTTTCTCCTCCTTTTCCTGCTTCTTCTCCCCGCTGATCACCAGCGTATCATCAACAATCTCGACGTTGACCTCATTTTCATCGACGCCCGGGACCTCGACCGTGATGGTATAGTCCTTGTCGCCGGCGACGATATCAAGCTTGGGCTTCAGGAAGCTCTCCAGGCCCTGCATGGTCGGAAAAGCCGGGCTGCCGAAACCTTTGAAGGCCTCGCTGAAAAGCCGGTCCATCTCCCGGTGCAAATGCATGACGGGATGCTCCCAGGCACCGCCGCGATAGCGTTGCGGCACCGGGGCACCGACGGCCTCTTCCTCTTTCTGGAACCAGTTCCACGGGGCTAGTTTCTTGATGTCCATGGTCCACCTCCTCAGTTTGTTTTGCTCAGCAAGCTGCCTGACAGGGACAATCACCCGGAGAACCCCCCTGCAGGGGGATAATATTGAGATGATAAACCAGTGTAGAGCCAGGTTCAGTTTTTTGTCAAGGTTCTTGAAATTGCTGATTTAAGGTTTATAAAAACCATCGGCGACAGCGGCATCAATCACCGATTTCTCCAGCCGGCCGGACCCTGCCGGCCTGCAAGCCTCCTGGCACTCTGCCTGACCGATCAAGGCGGAATCACTTCCCCAGCCGGCGACAGCTCTGTTGATATCCAGCTAGCTGGTTACTGCCTTGCCGGCCACCAGCTTTTTTTCAACCCCCTCTCTATTGCGGATATTGATATCCAGCCGGCGGAAAGCGATTTCAATCCCATTTTCCTGGAACAGCCTTTCTATTTCCCGGTTGATTTCATCGATCACCTGGTTCCGTTCGGACAATTCGCAGACATGAATCGACAACGCATGATCCAGGGTACTATCTCCGAAGTTCAGGAACAGAACGGTGGGTTTAGGATCCTTGAGCACCCGGGGATTTTTCCTGGCCACCCGGAGCAGCAGTTCCCGGACCTGGTCGAGATCCGTTCCGTAGGCCACCCCAAGCCTGATGGTCACCCGGATCACGTTGTCGGACAGGGACCAGTTGATCAACTGATCGGTGACAAAAGTTTTGTTGGGGACGATGATTTCCTTGCGGTCAAAATCGGTGATGGTGGTGGCGCGGATCCGGATGCGGTTCACCGTGCCGGACAGGTCGCCGATGGTTACCACGTCGCCGATCCGCACCGGGCGCTCCAGCAGGATTATCAGCCCGGAAACGAAGTTGGCGAAAATTTCCTGGAGGCCGAAACCCAGCCCGATGCCGAGGGCGGCAATCAGCCATTGCAATTTCTCCCAACTAACTCCCAGAAAAGACAAGCCGAAGATGAAGCCGATACTGATAATACCGTAACTGAGCAGAGTGGTGATGGCATAACTGCTGCCCCGCTTCAACGGCAGCCGTGACAACACGACAATCTCCAGCAGTCCGGGGAGGTTGCGGGCCAGGGTGACGGTAAAGGCGACAATTACCAGGGCAACCAGCAGATCGGCGGCACTGACCGCAACCAGGGCCGGATTTTCGCCACTGCCGCTGTTGTATTCCCACAGGGTAAAAGATTCCAGATAGGACACGGCACTGAGCAGATCCGCCCAGGTCAGATAGACCAGAACCCCGAACAACACCATGATGCCGAGCTTGGTCAGGCGCAGGGACTGCTGATTGATCTGCTGGATGTCCATGGCCGGAAGGTCTACGAGAACCTCGCCGCTCCCGTTATCCCGGCTTTGCTCCTCCTCGTTTTTGCTCAAGGCCAGTTGATAGGCCAAGCGACGCCCGGCAACTTTAAGATTGCGCACCATGGTTCCTTCCAGCAGTACCCACAAGAACAGAAGGTATAGGGTGTCGATAAAGCGCTCGGCCAACATGATCGAGGTATAGTGATAACCCCAGGCAGTCATGCCGGCCAGAACCCAGGGCAGCATGGTCAGCAGCATGATGGCTCCGGCATACAGGATCCGAGAGTGGTAGAGGGGAAAACTGCACCACATCATGCGACCCAGCAGGGCGCCCAGCAGGATCATGCCGACCAGCATCAGCAGCCGGCCCAATGCGTCATCGCCCATCTGTTCAGGACTGGCGCCGTTGAGGGCCACAATCAGCACCAGCGGCAGCATGACCACGGCCAGCTTGCCGGTAAGGCGCTGGAGATGCTCCACCAGTTCGCCATCCCAGCGAAAATGCCTGACGGCAATCCCGTCGCGAGGCGCCAGAAAAAGATAGAGCAGGTGCAGGACCAACCAGGCCAGCCCCAGCTGCAGCAAGCCATGGCCCAGGGCCGGCATGGCCGGGGCCTGGCCGGAACTCAGCGCCATCCCGGTAGCGGCCAGGACCGCCGGCACCGGGATGACCAGCAGGGCCGTCAGTGCTATGGCCATGGGAGTGTGCCGGACACTGTCGCGGGGAAACTGATCGATATCTTCATTGATGGCCAGCAGCCGCCGGCGCAAAACCGGGCGCCAGCGGATATGGAGGCCGAGCAGGACAGCCAGCAGGATCAACCAGGGCCACTTGGCCGGCAGAGCAGCGCCCAGGATTTTAAGCTGTTCCAGCGGTTGCAGCCTTTGCCATTGCTTGACCAGCTGGTCCGGCAGGGCCAGCAACCAGATCCGGTCAAGGGGCCGGTTGCTGGCGACCCAGAACAACTGGTTGTCTATGGTTTGCTGCAGTTCACGGCTTAACTGCTGAAGCTGGCGCTGGCCGAGTTGCAGGGTCACGGCCTGAGCGAGCAGGTTGTTGATATTGTTGCCCAGTTGTTCCACCAGATTAACGCGACTGGCGATGAGCTGCTCCATGTCGGGCCGCAGGCTATCCTGCTGATCGGAAGGCAGATGGCCGAGCAGGTCTCCCAGGTAGGCTTCCGGCTTGGTCAGTTGATCCCGCAGAGCATTGAGTTCGAACTGGCGCAGCCGCAGATCGGCGACCTGGTCGGCCACCCTCTTGTCGATCCGCACCGCCGGCAGGGTCTTTTTTTGTTGATGGAGAATCCGGGATAAAAGCAGGCTCCCTTCCAGCACGCTGATTTGCTGTTCCAGGGCCAGGTCGATCTGGGTCAGGCTGTCAATCTGCTGCTTGGTCTCGATGTTTCTGCGGGTCAGCTCGCCGACCCAGTTGGTGGTGCGCAGGAGTTCCTCGCTGAGATCCCGGTTCAGGCTACCCTGTTCGCGGAGCAGTTGATGGTTGCCGTTCAACAGCACCTGGGCGCTGGCATCACTGACTGCTTGCTCGGAAAGGCTGCGCCGCTTTTCGTTAATAACGTCCTGCAGGATCGATATTTTCGCATCAATCTCGGCGATCTGGGCGCTCAGCAAATCCCTTTTTTGGGCGGCCAGCTCCTGTAAGGTGCTGTTGGCGGCCAGTTGCTGGCTCAGCAGATCATTGCTTTTCTGCAAACTCCGCCGTTCGGCCCGGAGCATCTCCTGCCGGGCCTCCTGGACCCGACTCTCCGGTTGACGCAGCAAGGCCCGGAGTTCTTCCTCAACCGCCTGTTCGCGGTCCCGGTTGGCCGACACCCTGGCCTGGGTCCGTTCAGGGCGGGTCTGGGCGGCAATGAGTTCACTGTTAACGCCGGTGAGCTCGTTCTGCCAAGCGAACATGCGTTCAACCTTGACTTCCAGCAACCCTTCCAGCTCCTCCAAATCCTGGCGGTTGAAAGTGTTGCGCAGTTGGTCCGGGTCCGGCTTACTGATCCGTTCCCGCAGGCGCTGAATCTCCCGGAGTTGCTGGGGCGCCTCCTCGACCTGTTGACGCAAGGCTGCCTGCTCAGTCTTCAGGTCCCGACTGCGTTGCAGAAAGCTTAAGGTATTCTGATAGCTTTCCCGCAACTCTCCTTTTTCGCTTTCGGCCAGGCTGCCGTCACTGACCGCCTCGATCTTGGCCCTGACGGATTCGATGGTCGATTCGAGGCCGGCTTCCGCTCCGCCAGGAGCGGCTAAGCCAAGCTGACCGACCAGTATCACGCATAGCAACAACCGGCAAAGGCTGGGCTTAAACATAAGATATGATCCAGGAATAATTAGGAAGAGCTTGACCAGGCGGCTTTGGGCCCCGGGGGGAAAACAGGCCCTCGGCAAAACCGCCGCTTTCAGGCTGTCGGTTTTTCGTGTCAGGCGGGAGGAAAAACCGGCGGGGTTTGCATGGCGAGTTTATGCAGCGTCGTCTTGCCGCGCCGGGCCATGACGCCGATGCCGAAATATCGGACCATACACCGCCAGGCAAAAGGTTTGAGCGGGCTGCTTCTGCCTTTAAAAGAAAAACCAGCGTCGCTCCAGGCGGCTCCGGCATTGGTTGTACT
The DNA here is from genome assembly GCF_044068515.1 of Desulfurivibrio nitratireducens. Taxonomy (NCBI): domain Bacteria; kingdom Pseudomonadati; phylum Thermodesulfobacteriota; class Desulfobulbia; order Desulfobulbales; family Desulfobulbaceae; genus Desulfurivibrio; species Desulfurivibrio nitratireducens. Next base: position 49,624 of record NZ_JBIPKI010000002.1, on the reverse strand, counting down.
GGCGGTCGTAACGTTCGGCCTGGGTCGCAACCCTCCGGGCCACATTCCTGACCTCTGGCTTGTTCTGGTAGGTGCGGCGATTAAACCCCCCATGCCCTTCATGGTAGGCGAGATACAAGCTGTAGGCGTCGTTTGGACGGATATTGCTCCGCCGCTGGCTTTTATGGTTGTACCAGCCGATAAAGTCGATGGCATCCCCGAACCGGTTCCGCCGGGCCAGGGTGTTGCCGCTCTCGCGGCGGTATTCGTCCCAGGTTCCCCGCAAGGCCTGGGAATATCCGTAGGAACTGGACGGGCGGGAGGCGGGAATCACCCCGAAGATTCGGTTGCGGGGCGGCTTGGCCCGGGCCTGGAAGCGGGATTCCTGGTGCATGATCGCCATCATCACCGGAATCGGCGAGTCCCACCTTTTCTCGGCCCGCTGCGCCTGCTTGTGCCAGCGCCGATTTTCTTCAAATATACTGCAAAGATCGCTGGTTCTGGCCGGTGATCTGGTGGCACAACCAGCCAGCAACAGAGCGGCCAGCATCACCAGCAGAAGCAGAAGCACACGGCTGTTCGTCACCATCAGTAACCTCCAGAGCGGCGATGAGATCTTTGGGAGCAAGCCCCCGAAACGCTTATGGCAGGGCGGGATTAAGCGGTGGCGGCCGATCTTAGGTCCAGACTGGCCGGATCAAACGGCGATAAGCGCTCTCCAGCAACCCCGGGTTTTTTATTAAAAAGGTTTATTTTTCTTAATGATTAGCGGACAGCCTGTCAACCGCTAATCGGCCGGGAAAGGCGGCAATAAGCTCGGCCCGGTCTCACTTCTGGCCCAATCCCGCCAGCCGGCTCTTCTGGCCGTTCTCCCGGCAGTTGCCGCCAACCAAACAGGCCGGAAATTCTGCGCCGCCAATCGGGCAAGCAAGATCCAGACTTAACATAACCTGACCCGGCTCCCCGAGAAAAGGTTCCCGCTCATTATAATTTTACATAAAGTATTCGATAAATTAACCCCTATTTGACGGCAACGGTTAAACAGGCGAAAGGACGCCTGTTATGTTGGCAGCCAACTGGGGACGGGCTCAAAATTGGCGGGGCGGGATTTAAAGATTTCGCTGGTGTGTTGGGTACCGATCAAAAAAAACGGCGCCGGAGGGGCCGGATGGCCAGCAGTAGCAAAATGATCAGGGCGGGATATTTAAGGGCCACCGGCAGCAGCTCCCGGGCGGCGCCGATCTGGGCGGAAAGATCAAGGGCTAAAGCGCTGATCAGGGCATCGGTAACCAGGCCGCAGAACACGGCGCTGCCGGCTACCCCGACCAGATAAATCAGCATGGCCCGGGAGCCGAACTCGTTACGGAAGACGGAAAGGGTGGCAATGCTGGTAATCGGGCCGGCCAGAAGCAGGACCAGGGCAGTGCCCGGCGAAACCCCGGCAATGATCAGGGCCGCCGCCACCGGGGTGGCGGCCTGGGCGCAGAGATACATGGGAATCCCGATCAGCGCCATCAGCAGCATGGCGGCGGGACCGGCGGCATAGTGGGCCAGCAGGCCGGGAGGAACCAAGGTCAGCAGTAAGCCGGCCAGGGCCAATCCCAGCAACAGCCACCAGGCAATATCATCCAAAACTTCACTGAAGGAATAGCGCAGGCCGGCAAGCATGGAACTCCACCCGCTCGCGCTCGCCGCTCCCCCCCCCTGCTCTACGATTTTTTCACCGGCGGGGGAGGAAAAACCCGGACCGCTCCCATCTGCCGCCCGACAGCCACAGGAAGCGGAACAGGAAGGAGCGGCCGGGAGCCGATCTTGAGCTGGTGGCGCTACCTCCCCGGAGCCGGGACGGCCGTCAGCGGAGGTCAAACCCACCAACAGGCCACTGACCACGGCGCTGAAAATTGCCGCCAAGGGCCGAATCACGGCCATCAGGGGGCCCATCAGGGCATAGGTTAGCGCCACCGAGTCCACTCCCACCCCGGGGGTGCCCACCATGAAGGCGGTGGTAGCCCCCCGGGAGGCCCCTCCCCGGTGGAGGGCCAGGCCCAGGGGAATGGCTCCGCAGGAACAAAGGGGCAAGGGGGCGCCGATCAGCGCGGCCCGAAAAACCGCCAGCAATCCGGTTCCTCCCAGCCAGCGCACCAGAAGGTGTTCGGGAATCCAGGACTTGATCAACCCCGCCACCGCCAGACCCAGCAGCAACCAGGGCGCGGCGTCCAGGGCGAGCCCCAGAGTATTGGTCAGATACGCACTGATCACGTTCAGCCGGCTTTACGAACCAGGACCGACCAGGCGCCATCCTCCAACTGGGTTTGGGCAAGCACGGTATGGCCTTCTTTTTTCACCGAGCCCGGCACGTTGTTGATGGGCGGGCCGTCATCGAGAATGATTTCCAGCACCTCACCCGGCTTGAGCCCGGCCATGGCGACCTTGGTGTAAACCAGGTTCATCGGGCAATTGACCCCTCGCAGGTTCTTGGTGGCGGTTATTTCGCCTTCGGCTTTCATGGTTGTTTTCTCCCTTGTTATTAGGCTTGCGGTCAGGCGCAGCGGTGCATTTGCTCCCGCCGGGCGGCATCCGGCCCGGGACATGCTTTCAGGCCGTCACCACCTCCAGGGGCAATTCAAGCACTTTACCCTGGTTGATCTTGAAGGCCCGGACCGGATCGTCTCCCCGCACCAGGCTGACGATCACATAAACCATGCCTGGGTCATGGGCCAGGCGGATATCTTCCTCCGAGGGCCGGGCCGGGGTTTCGGGGTGGGTATGATAAACCGCCGCCACCTGCAGGCCCGCCTCCCGCATCTGCCGCATGGCGGCAAACTGTTCGGCCGGGTTCATGGTGAAATGATCGGGGGCGGCATCCTGATTGGTGAGTTCAAAGTGCCGGCAGACCAGCCCTTCCCGGGCGGCCAGGTAACCGCAGGCTTCGTTGGGAATTTCGCGGCGGCCGTGCTCCAGCAGCGCGGTAAGGACCTTTGCTTCGATTTTCAAAGTCATGAATCAACCCTGTTTTTGCATCCAGACTTGCCTCCCGGCAACCGGCAAACAGCGGCCCGGGCCGCAATGTTCAGGAGCGGGGGGCCGGCCGTTTTACCTGAGGGCGCAAGCGGTTTGCTGATAATCGACCAGTTCGGTAATCGTCGGCGCGGTCCCGCAAATGGGACAATTTTCCTGGCGGCGCAACGGAACCCGGCGGAAGGACATGTTGAGGGCATTGAAGCTGAGCAGGGTATCGGTGAGCAACTGGCCGATGCCGGTGGCGTGTTTCAGCGCCTCGGCGGCCTGAATGGTTCCCAGCATACCGGCGATGGCCCCCAGCACTCCGGCCTGGGAGCAAGTGGGAACGGCATCGGGGGGGGGCGGTTGGCGAAAGGTGCAGCGATAGCAGGCCGACTGGCCCGGCACCACGGTCGTGGTCTGGCCGTCGAAACGGAGAATGCCGCCGTGGGAAAAGGGGATACTTTCCATCACGCAGGCATCGTTGACCAGAAACTTGGTGGGGAAATTGTCGGTGCCGTCGATAACGAAATCATATTCCCGGATCACGTCGCGAATATTGTCGGCGCAGAGCAGCATCTGATAGGTCCGCACCTGGACATCGGGGTTGATGGCGGTCATCTTTTCCGCGGCCGAAAGCACCTTCTCCCGCCCCACATCCTTGGTGTGATGGGCGATCTGGCGCTGCAGGTTGGAAAGATCGACCGTGTCGCCGTCAACGATGCCGATGGTGCCGATGCCGGCGGCGGCCAGGTAAAGGGCCGCCGGACAGCCCAGGCCGCCGGCGCCGACAATCAGCACCCGGGCGGCGGCGATTTTGTCCTGCCCCTCCACCCCCACTTCCTGCAGAATGATATGCCTGCTGTAACGTTCCAGTTGTTCGATCGAGTATTCCATAATTTTACTTGCTCCCGATGGCTTGGGCCAGATCCTCTTGCAGATCGGCGAGATCTTCGATGCCGGTTGAAATCCTGATCATCCCCTCCCCCACCCCCATGGCTTGCCGCTCAGCCGGGGAAAACTCGGTGAAGATGGTGGAGGCCGGGTGGATGGCCAGGGTTTTGTTGTCATTGATATTGGTCGCCCGCTTGATCAGGCGCAGCCTGTTCAGGCAGGCGAAGCAGCTTTCCCGGTCCTCCAGTTCAAAGGTGAGAATGCCGCCGTAGCGCCCGGCAAATTGGCGCTCGGCCAGGCGATGGCAGGGATGTTCCGCCAGACCGGGATAATTGACCGCCCTCGCCGCCGGCTGACTCTGCAGGAAACGGGCCAGTTCCAGGGCGTTCCGGCAGCTTTTTTCCACCCGCAGGGCCAGAGTTTCCAGGCCCAGGGTCTGGAGATAGGCATTGTGGGGGGCGAGACAGGCCCCGATATTGCGGGAAACCTCCCGGCGCAGGGCGACCATGAAAGCAAAAGGGCCGAAACCTTGGGCGAACTCCGCCAGCCGGGGAGAACGGGCCCAGGGGAAGCTGCCGTGATCGATGATCAGCCCGCTCACCGATGAACCGCCGCCGGACAGGTACTTGGTGCCGGAGATGATCTCGATGTCCGCTCCCAGTTCCCCGGCCCGGCAGAGATAAAAGGTGGTGGCGGTATTGTCGACGATCAGGGGCACTCCCCGCTCTCTGGTCAGGGCGGCCAGGGCCGCGATATCGGTAACCTCGAGCTGGGGGTTGGTGATGCTTTCGCAGAAAACCGCCCGGGTCCGGTCGTCGATGGCCGCCGCCACCGCCTCCGGGTCGCTCATCTCGACAAAGCGGGTCTCCAGGCCCCAGGGGGCCAGGGTATGGGCCAGCAGCGAGGTGGTGTTGCCGAACAGGGAGCGGGCGGCGACAATATTGGTGCCGGCGCCGGCCAGGGCCATGATCGCGGTGGTAATCGCGGCCATCCCCGAGGCCAGGGCAATCACCCCCCGGCCGCCGGCCAGGGTCTGAACCCGGGCTTCAAATTCGGCCACGGTGGGATTGGTGATCCGCGAGTAGGAATGAGCCGCTTTGCGGCCGGCGAAAGCGGCGGCGATATCTTCGGCGCTGGCGAAGGCAAAGGAGACGGTATCATAGACCGGCGGCCGCAGGGAGCCGTGGGGGTCTCCGGCGGGGCCACCGACGGGGCCATGCACGGCCCTGGTGGAAAATCCGCTCATGCCGGCTTGCCGACCTCCGCGCCGCCGCCCATAAAATAAAGGAACTCGACGTTGTCGCCATCCTGCAGCTGCAAGCTGTCAAAATCGCCCTTGTCAACGAAAGCGCCGTTGACCTGGACCGCCACCATGTCGGGAGATTCCACTTTCTGTTCCACCAGGACCGTGGAGACGTTGATCTCAGCGCCGGGAAAATCCCGCGTCTCACCGTTGACCGTTATCCGCATACCTTAGCTCCATCGGGGCGCCGCTGCCGGCGCAGTTTTTTTAATTTTGATTGGCTTTTGTTTGGCTCTCCCCCATGGGGAGACAAGGGCATATATGCCATGAGCACCGACATTTTTCAAGAAAAAACAGCCAGGAAATCATCCTGCCGGTGCCGGGTCGATTATGGAACAAAGTGGCATGAAGGAGGTTTGCTTCCGCGGGGTCACGGAAGTCCGCCCCGCCGGCCCTGATTCCCTCCCTCAGCCAGCGTCCGCCCTGCCGGGCTGATTCTGGCGAGGTATGGTTTTATTAGCCAGGCCAAACCAGAGTCGGCGTCGGTTGGCCAACGCTCCTGGATCCGGCAAATTATGTCTCCAGCGTCATTTAGGGCCCCCTGACCACAAAATACGGTTTACCGGCAACATCGAACCGGATATGATTCTGAATGTGTCAGGATAACTAACTTAGAACTGGTGCCGCCGCCCATTTAATCGGCTTGACGACCACCAGCCAAAGAGCAACACCCGGGAGAAATCCCGGCCTTACGCGCAGAGAACCGGATTTTTGGTCCCGCGGTCAACTGTTTAGGCGAGGGCCAAGGCTTGAGCCGACCCTCGCGAGAAAGAGGCTGCCATGAAAATCGCCACCGCCCACAGCAGCGAGTCCTCCACCCGGACTGCGGCTCTGGCGGCCTGTAATGATCTCCGGCGCAAGCTCGACGGGCCACCGGACCTTATTTTTGTCCACTGGTCGGTACTTTATGACGGGCAAGAGCTGCGGCGAATTCTGCGGCAGGAATTCCCCTCCTGCCGGATTCACGGGGCCAGTTCCTGCCGGGGGGCCATGACCGAACAGGGGGTAGTATCCCAGGACGGCCGGGGCCTGGCCTTGCTGGGGCTTGCCGATCCGGCCGGGGCCTACGGAGTAAGCGGCGGCGAGTTGGCGGACTCACCGCGGGAAAACACCGCCCGCACCGTCCTGGCGGCAATTAATAATGCCGGCAGGCCGGGGGAAACCCCCGATCTGATCCGTATTTCAGCCACTCCTGGCCGGGAGGACGAAATCATCGCCGGCATCGAAGACGTTCTCGGCCCCGAGGTGCCGATTCTGGGAGGCAGCGCGGCGGACAACGATGTCCGGGGAGATTGGGAAATCATCACCGCGGAGCAGCGTTGGCGGGACGGGGTAGTGGTTACGGTTTTCTATCCCTCGGTCACGGTGGCTTTCGCCTTTCATAGCGGTTACAGCCCCACCGCCAAGCGCGGCCGGGTTACCAAGGGCGGCGGCAGGGTAATTGCCGAGATCGACCGGCGCCCGGCCGCGGAGGTCTACAACCAATGGGGGGATGGTATTATCGCCCATGCTCTGGCGGACCAGGGTTCGGTGCTGGCCGCCACCACTCTCCACCCGCTGGGAAGCATGGTCGGTGAGATCGGGGGGGTTCCCTACTTCAGCCTGGCCCACCCCGCCATGGTTGTCCCCGGGGGCGGCCTGAGCCTTTTCAGCGGGATCAAGGTCGGGGAAGAGGTGGTGCTGATGCGCGGCACCATCGAGACCCTGATCTCCCGGGCCGGCCGGGTGGCCAGCTCGGCCATGGAGGCCGGCAGATTGACCCCGGGGGAAATCAGCGGCGCCCTGGTCGTTTACTGCGCCGGCTGCATGCTGACGGTGCAAGAACGAATCGATGAGGTGGTAAGCTCACTCAACCGGGCGATGCCTGGCAAGCCCTTCCTGGGGGGGTTCACTTTCGGGGAACAGGGTTGTTTTACCGGCGGGGAAAATCGCCACGCCAATTTAATGATATCCGTGATAGTTTTCGGTAAGGCAAGCGATGCGGGCAATGCAGACAGGCAACGATGAAATTCTGCGCGAGGCGCTGCTCGATCTGGCCAAGGCCCGGGCCCACGAGGAACGCCAACGGCGTAAAACGGAAGCCCTGCTGGCCGGTCTGCGGGTTTTGATCAAACCCATGGAGAGTTCCCGGATGTTTCGGGAACTGCTGGCGGTGATGCGGGAGATCCTCAACTTTGAGGAGGCTTTCGTGCTGATGCGCCGCCTTGACGGCTCCCTGATGTCCACCGTCAGCACCAGCGATGCTTTTCTGGCCGGCCGCTGGACTCCCCGGGCCATGTTCAACCGGGTACTCGAAGGTCATCCCGCTACGGTTTTCAACGTTGGCCTGATCGAGGAATGGCAGCAACAGCCGGCGGAAATCCTGGACCTGGTCAAATCGGCCCTCCATGTACCGCTCCGCGGCGGTCAGCAGGCTGCAATCCTGGTCTGCACCCATTCCCGCCCCAGCTTTTTCAGCCGCAACCATCAACGGCTGGCGGAAAATTTCTCCACCCTCGCCGCTCAGGCCCTGCTCAACGCCGAACGCCAGCAGATGGAAACCCAGCTCTTCCAGGCCCGCAAGATGGAGGCCCTGGGGATCCTGGCCGGAGGAATCGCCCACGATTTCAACAATATCCTCACGCCGATCATTATCCATTCCCAGATGGCCCTTCTGGAGCCGGATTCCCCCCCGGCCATCCGGCAAAACCTGCTCCAGATCGAACAGGCCGCCGAACGAGCCACCGGCCTGATTCGCCAGATTCTCGAGTTCAAAAGCCAGGGCCGCCATGAACCCCGTCCGATCCGCCTGGGACCGGTGATCAAGGAGGCGTTGCAACTCCTCCGTTCCACCATCGCCCCAAGCATTGAAATGGCCTACCGGCAACAGGCGGAAAACGATCTGGTGGCCGCCGATCCCACCCAAATGCTTCAGGTTATCATGAACCTGGCCCTCAACGCCGCCCACGCCATGCAGGAAACGGGCGGCCGCCTCGATCTCAGCCTGACCGCCGCAGACCCTCCCCCCACCCTGTCCCTCCTTGAAGCCGGGGAAAAAAGCTGGCTCAAGCTGGTGATCAGCGACACCGGTCCGGGTATCCCCCCGGAAAACATCGACCGGATCTTCGACCCTTTCTTCACCACCAAGAACAAGGGGGAAGGCTCGGGCATGGGACTGGCCGTGGTCCACGGCATCATCACCAAACACCGCGGCACCATCACGGTTTACAGTGAGCCGGAGCGGGGAACAAGCTTCGAAATCCGGCTGCCCGAAATCGCCGATCATGACCGGGAGGCTGGCATCGCCGCAAAACTGGCGACCTTGCCCGGCGGCCGGGAACGCATTCTTTTCGTCGATGACGAGTTGCCGGTGGTGGATGCCTTTGCTCCCATGCTCGGCCGCCTTGGGTACCGGGTCGACACCAGCACCAGCGCCGTTGCCGCCTTGGAAATCATTCGCGCCAACCCGGCGGGCTGTGATCTGCTGATCACCGACTACAACATGCCGGGCCTTGACGGCGGCGAACTGGCCCGGGAAGTGAAGCGGATCAAACCGCTTATGCCGGTCATCATTTGCACCGGTTTCATGGGCCCGGCGGATGAAGCCGCCTGCCGGGAAATGGGGGTTGCGGCTTATGTAACCAAGCCATTCAAGATGAATGACCTGGCCGTCGTGATCCGCCGAACCCTGGATGAGAACCAATTGCCGCAGGCTCCTGGGGACGAGCAATACCGCTATCAACGAAAAAAGTAAGATCACCCCGAAACACCAGGAATCGCAAGCCCGGCGGGAGAAAACCAAAAAATGGCCAGAATTCTTGTAATTGACGATGACAAAATGATCTGCGAGACCCTAAAGACCCTGGTCAACTCCCAGGGGCATCAGACCGAGAGCGCCCTGACCCTGGGCGACGGGTTGGCCCAAAACGCCGCCGCCCCCTTTGACCTGGTGTTTCTGGATATCAACCTGCCCGACGGCAGCGGAATGAATGCGGTGAGCGAATTGCGGCAGGCCCCTTCTCGGCCGGAAGTCATTATCATCACCGGTGAAGGCAGCCCCGACAACGCCGCCCTGGCGATGAAAAGCGATGCCTGGGATTATGTGTGCAAACCCCTCTCCATGCAGGCGGTGCTGCTGCCCCTGACCCGAGCCCTGCAGTACCGGGAAGAAAAGGAAAGCCAGAAGCCGGCCCAAGCCCTGCGCCGTTCCGAAATAATCGGCAACAGCCCGAAAATGCTGGCCTGCCTGGACCTGGTGGCCAAGGCGGCCGGCACCGGAGCGGGAGTGCTGATCACCGGTGAAACCGGCACCGGCAAGGAGCTTTTCGCCCGGGCGATTCACACCAACAGTGACCGGGCGGAAGAGAACTTCGTGGTGGTGGATTGCGCCGCCCTGCCCATCACCCTGGTCGAAAGCATTCTCTTCGGCCATGAAAAAGGCACTTTTACCGGGGCCGAAAAAGCCCGGGAAGGGCTGTTCCACCAGGCCCACCGGGGCACCCTGTTTCTCGACGAGGTTGGGGAGTTGCCCCTGGATGCCCAAAAAAGTCTGTTAAGAGTCCTCCAGGAACAGCGTTTCCGCCCCATCGGCAGCTCCCATGAAGTGGAAAGCAGTTTCCGGGTAGTGGCCGCCACCAATCGCAATCTCGAGGCAATGGCCGCCGCCGGCAGGTTCCGCCAGGATCTGCTCTACCGCCTGCGGGGCTTTGCCATCCCCCTGCCTCCTCTGCGGGAACGCGATGATGACGTCATCGAACTGACCCTGGCCCAGCTCGCCAAGCTCAGCAAGCATTATCGCGTTCCCATTAAGGGGCTCTGCCCGGGTTTCGTGGAAACCCTGCGGGGCTACGACTGGCCCGGCAATGTCCGGGAGCTCTTCAACGCGGTGGGGTCATCATTTGTCCAGGCCAAGAATGAACCCACCCTCTTTTCCATGCATTTGCCGGCCGATATCCGGGCCGGAGCCAAATTCAAGCAGGTAAGCGGAGAATCGGAATCATTGCCCGCGGTCAATTCGGCCCCAGCCCGGGTAAGGGTCAACGAATCCGGCGCGGTCCAGCCGCTCCCGCTGCAGCAAGTTCGGACAGAAACCTTGAACCGGGCCGAACAGCAATACCTCATCGACCTGTTGAACTTTGTTGACCGCGACATGACCAAGGCCGCTGCCATCTCAGGCCTTTCCCGATCCCAGCTTTACCGGGTCATGCAGAAACATGGGATAAAGCGCTAGCTCTCTTCCCCACCAGCGGACGCTATCGCCTAAACAGGATCCGCCGGCCGGGCCATAACCGGCTCGGCCGGAGCAGGATAGTCTGCCGGGCCACTCAGGGCTTGCCGGCCGGTTGGCTCCACTGGCGAATCAGTTCCACCAGGGTCCGGACCCCGAATCCCGACGGCCCTTTGGGCACATATGATTTTTCCGTAAAATTCCAGGCTGTTCCCGCAATGTCCAGGTGGACCCAAGGGGTATCGCCGACAAATTCCTGCAGAAACTCCGCCGCCAGGATGGTCCCGGCATCACGCTTGTCGACGTTTTTGAGGTCGGCGACCTTGGACTTGAGCTGTTTACGGTATTCCGGTCCCAGGGGCAACCGCCACAGGGGTTCCCCGGCCTCCTCGCCCGCCGCTTGGACCCGGGCGCACAGACCGTCATCGTTGCCCAGCAAACCGGCGTAGTGATGCCCCAGGCCGATGATAACCGCCCCGGTCAAGGTGGCCAGATCGATCACCGCCGCCGGCTCGAACTTTTCCACTCCGTAGGCCAGGGCGTCGGCCAGGATCAGCCGGCCCTCGGCGTCGGTGTTGATCACCTCAACGCTCTTGCCGCCGTACTGGCGAATGATGTCTCCCGGCTTGAGGGCCGCCGGCCCCGGCAGGTTCTCGGTGGCCGGCACCATGGCCACCACGTTGATTCCTTCAGGTTTTTCCCGCCCGATCACCGCCATGGCCGCCAGCACCGCGGCCCCGCCGCACATGTCGTACTTCATTTCCTCCATGCCGCTGCTGGGCTTCAGCGAAATGCCGCCGGAATCGAAGGTCAGCCCCTTGCCCACCAGCAACAGGGTCGGAACCTTGCCCGGGGAATCGGATTTGCGGTCGCGCCGACCGGAACGTGCCGTCTCGGCCCGGTATTCCAGGATCACCAGACGAGGCGGCCGGGCCGACCCCTGGTTGACCGCCAGAATTCCGCCCATGCCCAGCCTGGCCATGGCCGCCCGGTCGATGATCGTGGCCTTGAGATTATATTGCCGAGCCAGTTGCCGCCCGTAAGCGGCGAAATCGTCCGGCGTCCAACCATTGCCCGGCTCGTTGGCCATGTCCCGGGCCGTCCAGACCGCCGCCGCCAGAGCTGTCGCCTGGTCCACGGCACCAGCGATGCCCCGGGGGCCGGCAATAGAGACCCGGCGTAAAAGCGGCTCCCGCTCCTCGCTGTTTTCTTCCGGCTCGGTTTCCGGTTTAGCCGCGCCGCTGCTTCGATATTTGCGGAAGCGATAGGAGCCCAGCAACAGACCTTCGGCCAGGGCGCCCGCGGCAACGGGGGTCAGAGCTTCGGCCCCTTCCAGGTCCGGAACCACGATCGTCGCCTCCTCGGCCCTGGTTTTGAGGAGCTGGCCCGCCACTGCTCCCCCGGCCTGGCGCCACCCTTCCCGATCAATTGCGGCCGGACCCAGGCCGACCACCAGCAAGCGCCGGACCTGGCTGGCCGGCCCTTTTCCCGCCGCCGGATAGGCGATCAATACTTGGCCCTTTTTGCCCTCGAAATCCCCGCTGAGCCGGGCCTGCTCAATCAACGCCGCCAACTGACGATCGAGGTCGGGGCCGATCCGGGGAACGGAAGCGCCGCGGACCAGGCAAACCAGGGTGTCGCTTTTGCCTGAGATCTTGGTAACGGTGCTAATTTTGATCATATTTAACTCCTGGGTTGTCCAGTCTGATTAGTTTTGGGCCTCAATCCGCTTCCGCGGGCCTGGCAAGGGCCTCATGGTAACCGATGGGCGCTGGTTCCGTTGCTCAACCTTGCGTCCCGGCGCCTTTCAGCGCTCAGGATCAGCGACTTGGGCGGGCTCCGAATGAGGTGAGATACCTGTCCACCGCGGCCATTTCCGCCTCGAACCGGGGCACCAGGTCGGCCAGGGCCGCGCTGTCGCCACTCCTGCCCGCCTGCTCCAGCGCGGCGCACAGTTCACCCAGCGCCAGGGCTCCCACCGAACGGGCCGAAGACTTCAACTTGTGGGCCAAGGCCCCGGCCGCCGCGGCCTGACCCGCCCGGCAGGCGGCGCCCAGTTCGGCAGCGGTGCTGAGCGCACTGTTGCGGAATTCGGCCAGGAAATCATTAACTATCTCCTCATCGTCACCGACCAGGGCTTTGAGTACCTTAACATCCACCGGGACCGCTGGCGGCGCCGGGGCTGTTTCGGCCGCCGCCGGGGCCTCTGCAACCGGCCCGGGGCCAACGGCGGCCGGCAACCACTTGGCTAGCATTCCCTGGAGTTGGCCCAGCTGGACCGGCTTGCCCAGATAGTCGTCCATGCCTGCCTCCAGACAGTGCTCGGCCTCACCCTTGAGGGCATTGGCGCTGAAGGCAATGATCGGGATGCGAGCCGGGCCTTCAGCGGCACGGATGGCGGCCGTCAGGGCGTAGCCGTCCATCTTCGGCATGTGCAGATCGGTAAGCAGGAGGGCGTAATCGCCGTTTTGCCACATTTCCAGGGCCGCCTGGCCGTTGCCGGCAATATCCGCGGTATAGCCGAGCAGGGCAAGCTGCTGCAGAACGACTTTCTGGTTGATCTCGTTGTCTTCGACAACCAGGATCAGACGGCCCTGGCGGCGCGCCTCCGCGCGGGACGGCGGGGCAACGCCCCCTTTGGCACCCGTGGTCCTGGGCGGACCGGACACGGGGGGCCCTTCGGATATATTCGCCCGGCCGGCGGCGGCTGCCACCGCCTTGAGCAATGCCTGCCGGCTCAGGATATTGCCGTCCACCAGGACCAGGTCGGCATCCGCCAGCCGGGGCTCCCGGCGCCGCCCCCGGCGGATGACGACGAACCTGGTGTCCCGGTCCGGCCGGCCCCCGGCGGCGGCCCGCAGGACCTCCAGGAGCGGGTTTTCATTGGGGGTATCGATGAGCACGATGCCCAGGCCGGGAGATCGGCCGGTCAGCCATGGCTTGATCGCCGCCAGATCCTCCCCCCGCTCGACCTCGGCGCCGGCGTGGACCAGGTAAGCGGCAATATCATCGGCCAGGCCCGCCGGATCGCCCACCACCAGACAGGGTAATCCGGCGACCGGTTCGGCTTCCTCGCGACCTGCTGGTCCTGCGGCGGCTTCCGGGGCCAGTTTGAACGGCAGGCGCAGGCTGAAGACCGAGCCTTGGCCCGGTGCGCTCTGCACGCTGATTTCACCGCCCATCATCCTGACCAGGTGCCGGGTGATGGCCAGGCCCAGGCCGGTGCCCCCGAACTGCCGGCAGATGGAAGAATCCGCCTGGGAAAAAGGGGTGAACAGGCAAGCCTGGTGTTCCCGGTCCATGCCGATACCGTTGTCGCTCACCCGCAACTCCAGGGTAACCTGGTCCGGCCCGCCGGCACCAGGCAGAATCCGGACCGACACTTTGCCCTGCCGCGGCTGGCCGCTGGAAAACTTGATGGCGTTGCCGGCCAGGTTGATCAGCACCTGGCGCAGGCGTCCCGGGTCGCCGATGACCGCCGCGGGAATGGTCGGATCAACGAAGAGCATCAGCTCGACCCCTTTCTTGGCGGCCATGTGATCCAGGGCGCCACAGGCCGCCTCCGCCACTCCGGCGACCGACATGGTCACGTTGTCGATCTGGAACTTGCCGGCCTCGATTTTGGAAAAATCGAGAATGTCGTCGATAATGGCGAGCAGGGCATGGGCGGAATCGTGGATGATGTTGGCCATCTCCATCTGCGAGCCCGTTAGGCTGCTCTGCTGCAGAACATCGATCATGCCGATCACCCCGTTCATCGGAGTGCGAATCTCGTGACTCATGGTGGCGAGGAATTGAGACTTGGCCCGGTTGGCCTCTTCGGCTTCGCGGCGGGCCTGCTCCAGGGCGGCGGTGCGGGCGGCTATGCGGTTTTCCAGTTCCTTGTTGAGTTGCTGCAGCTCGGTTTCCATCTTTTTGCGTTCGGTAATGTCCTCCCCGATGCTGGCGGTACCGATCACCTCGCCGTCCGCCGACCGCAGCACCGAATTGTTCCAGTGGATGACCCGCCGTGCGCCCGCCCGGGTGAGAATCTCGTTCTCGTGATGCCATGCTTCGGGGGAATCGGCTAAAAGGGCTTCGAAAAAAGGCGCTTCCAGATCGGCCAGCTCGGGCGATACAAAAAGTTTGAACCAGTTTTTGCCGATGACCTCACCGGGCTGCCAACCGGTCAGGCGGAGCAGATAGTCGTTGCAATAGGTGATCCGTGCTTCACGGTCGAGCATTATGGAAACCATCTCCACGTTTCCCAACAGATCGGTAAAACGCCGTTCGCTTTCCCGGAGCGACTGGTTAAGCCGGGCAAGCTCCAGTTCCGCGACCTTGAGGTCATGAATATCGGTGCAGGTCCCCAGCCATCTTACGATATTGCCGGCGGCGTCCTGCTGGGGCGCGCCCCTTACCAGCCACCAGCGGTAAACCCCGTCCGCCCGGCGCAAGCGGCAGGTGACGGAGTATACGCCGCCGCTCACCTGCGCCTGCTGCCAGACGGTCAGAGCCTGGGTCCGATCATCGGGGTGGAACGCCTTGGTCCATCCCTTCCCCAGGCTCTCGGCATGACTTAGTCCGGTGTAATCCAGCCATTGTTGGTTGCAATGGATGTTGCGGCCATCCGGACGGGCGATCCAGACGAGCTGCGGCAAGGAGTCGACCAGGGAACGGAACTGAGCTTCCCGGGCGCGCAGGGTTTCTGTCGCGGTTTTGCGGGCGGTGATGTCGCTGACCGTGCCCAGTAGCCGCAGCGGTCTTTCCTGCTGATCGCGCAGGGTTTGCCCCTGAAACAGAATCCAGCCCCGGCTCTGGTCCGGCCGGACAATCCGGCTTTCGCACTCGAGGCGGCCGGTACGCAGGGCCTCGGCAAAGCAGCGGCCGAACCGGTCGCGGTCCTCGGGAGCCAGATGTCGCAAGGTCGTGGCCCGGCTCCAGGCCGGCTGCGGTGAGTCATAACCAAAAATCCGGTCATGCTGCGGGGTGCGCCAGGCGGTATCGCGTTTAAGGTCCAGATCCCAGACGCCGGTTCGACCCGGCTCCAGGGCCAGACTGAGCCGTTGTTCGCTAAGATGCAGCAACCTCTCCGCTTCTCTGCGGGCGGTGGCGACCAGGTTGAGCCTGAAGATCAAGGTTAGGCCAACCAGCAGACCGAGCAGTGTCCCGGCCGCGATGACGGCATAGAGGAACCGGGGCGCCCCGGCTGCTTGCCGGCTTGCCAGAACGCTGAATGATTGCTGCGCGTCGGTCAGCGGCGGGGATGCCTGCTCAAAGTGGTTGAGCAGGCCGGCAAGCTGCCCCATGGTTTCGCGGTTCAGTTGGTCCTGGCGGGACAAGCTCAGGTTGGCGCCCAAGCCGAGCAGAACCAGCAGAATCAGGCCGCCCGCTCCGGCCGCCGTGGTTGCCCGGCTCAGCGACCAGGGCAGCAATTCCTGCTGCCAGCTTATGGCCATGACGGCCAAACCCAGCAAGACCAACAGACCCAACGGATGCAGGACCGTGATGGCGAGGCCTGGCCACCCCCCGGTCCAGAACCACGGCGCGGGAGAAGAGAGCCCCGCCCCCAAGGCGAGCAGAACCGCCAGCAGGGCGCTGATCTCAGCGGCGAGCATGACCCGGCGGTTCTTCTCCGGATAGCCGGCAAAGCCCAGGGCCACTGCCAGCAGGACGAAGCCCAAAGCGGTCTCCGGCCTCAGCAGCTCCCAAGCGGGCCTGCCTAGGGAAGCAGCCGGCTCGCCCGGCAGCCACTGCTCCAGGCCGAAACGGCCTCCCGCCAGATATTCAGCCAGGTTCAACAGAGCGAATAGGCCGACCAGCAGGGCAGCAAACCGGGCCAGGAGACGAAAGCCGGCGGGCAAGCGGACCGTCACCAGCAGGGCGATCCCCAGCAGCATAAGGCAAATGGTGGCGGGCGCCTGCCCGATAACCGACTCGGGCAGGCGCTCCTGCAGGGCGGCAAGGTCAAAAACCCAGCCGAGCAGGACCATGCCGCCGGCAAGCATTGCCAGCATTGCAACCAGGACGGCGAATCCGCTTGCCGACCCGGCGGAGACGGGAGCATGGTCAGGGGACATGGGCGAACTCCTTGTTATCGCTGCCGCTAACGGCGGCATGATCCGGGTCTGACCGAGATCCAGGGCCCTCGGTGTCGCTCGGTGATCCCGCAATCCGGCCCTCTCTGGCCCATGGAGAAGCTTCGGGGAAAGTGCCCCGCTCCTCTCCCGCCGAGGGCCCCGGCAGGCCGGGCCGGCCGCCGGCGATCAGCGACCCGGGGCCTGGATTTCGACCCGGTTCCGGCCCTGCTCTTTGGCCCGGTAGAGCAAATCATCCACTCTCTTCAACAGGCCATCCAAATCATCCTGGGGATCAAAGACGGTGACCCCGAAACTGGCCGTCAGCTTGCCAACGTTGGCAAAGTGATGGCCGGCGATGATCTGCCGCAGCTTTTCGGTCACCCCGCCGGCGGTGGCCAGGCTGGTTTCCGGCATCAGCACCATGAACTCTTCGCCGCCCCAGCGCGCAACGACATCCACCCGGCGCAGGTTTTTTTTTACCAGCCCGGCAACCTCCTGCAAGACATAATCGCCCACGTCATGGCCAAAAGTGTCGTTCACCCGCTTAAAAAAATCAAGATCGTACATCGCCAGGGCCAGAGGGGTATCATACCTCTTGGCCCGCTCCAATTCCCGGGCCAGAATCGCGGCAAACTCCCGGCGGTTGATGAGGCCGGTCAGGCTGTCGGTGGTGGCCAGCAGATAGATTTCTTTTTCGGCCAGCTTGCGCTGGGTAATATCCCGGGCATAAACCCGGAGCAGCTCGAGTCTCTTGATGTAATGGGTATGCAGTTCGTAAATTGCCGGTCCAACCTCGACTTCAGAGATTGCGTGGGTCTGCTGCCTGCTTTGTCGCAGCGCGACAAACTCCGCCAATCCATGCAGCAAAGGGTGCGACCAGCCCTGGGAGACCAGGCCGGGGAAAAGTTTCTCGGCGGCCGGATTGGCATAGGTGACTTTGCCGGCGCAGTCAACTTCGATCACCGGGCTGGGATGCAATTCGGGGAATGAGGCCAGGCGCATGATCTCTTCCTGGGCCTGGTGACGCTCGATGCCGCGTTTGATCTTCAGCAGCAGATCACCGACCTGATAGGGCTTGAGCAGGTAGGAAAACGCCCCCTGGCCGGTGGCTTCAATGGCAGTATCGATGGAGGCGTAACCGGTCAGAATGATGGCCTCGGTCAACGGCGCCATGGCCTTGATGCGGGCCATCACTTCCAGCCCGTCCATATCCGGCAGCATCAGGTCGATCAGGGCCAGGCTGAATTCCTCCCGTTCCGCCGCCGCCACGGCCTCCGCCCCATTGGCGGTCATAACCGCTTCATAGCCCTTGATCTGGAGGATGTCGGCCAGCGTTTTCCGGAGGTTAAGGTCGTCATCCACTACCAGGATTTTTAATTTCTGACTCATCAGCAAAAGTCCTTCAGGCTGTCAATCCCGCCAGGGTTCGCCTGACGGACTTGGCGGAAGGGTTTCCGGGGCTCATCACTCCTCCAGCAGATTGCGCAGTTTTTCGACCTTGATTTCTTCGAGCAAGCGGAACAGATCATCGGTTTCAAAGGGTTTGTACAAACAGGCATAGGCCCCGATCCGCTGGGCCTGTTCGATGGAATCACCCATTTCCCGGCGATAGCCGGTTATCAGGACCACCGGCTTGTCGGGATACTTGGCCCGGATTTCCCTGAGGAGATCAAGGCCGGGTCCCGTCCCCAGCTTGAGGTCAAGGACGACGGCCAGTTGGTAGCCCTGCTCCAGCTGACCCAGTACTTTGCGGGGCTCGCTTTCGGTTTCCACCCGGAACCCCCGCAGGGTCAGTATTTCCTTCAGGGTCCGGCTGAAATCAGGGTCATCATCCACCACCAGGATGTTCTCCTCCTTGCGCAACAGGGCGAGAAAGGAAAGCACCGCCGGGAAATTGAGCGGTTTGCCCAGCACCGCGTAAGCACCGGTACGTTTCGCCTCCTCGATGTTCTCGCGGGTGGCGTAGGCGCTGACCAGAATCACCGGCAATCCGGGGACGATCCGCTTCATTTGCCCCATGGCCTCGATGCCATTGATGCCGGCCATCTTGAGATCCATCAGCACGCAATCCGGCGGGTCACTCTTTACCTTGGCCACTCCCTCCTCGCCCGAGCTGGCGGCAATGGGCTCGTAACCCTTGATCTGCAGAATGTCGCAGGTCGTCTTGACGATCCGCTGATCATCGTCCACCACCAGGATTTTCATGGCTGCCTCCCCTCGCCGCCGGCCAAACTTCCCAAGGCTGGAGCGTCGCCGGCACTGGGCAGCACCACGGTGAAGGTGGAGCCCTGGCCCGGCGCGCTTTCCACCCCCACGCTGCCGCCGTTGGCCCCGGTCAGATTCTTCACCACCATCAGCCCCAGCCCGGTACCGCGGGCCTTGGTGGTGAGCAGCGGCTCGAACAGCTGGTCCAATTGCTTTTCCGTCATGCCGATGCCGCTGTCACGCACGCTGATGGTAACGGTGCCCTCCGGCTGGGTTGCAACCGCGCTGATTTGCAGCTCTCCGCCGCCCGGCATGGCCTCCACCGCGTTAGTGATCAGATTACGGAACACCTGGTTGATCTGCATGGCATCGACCCGCAGCGCCGGCAGGTCATCCGGGAGTTCCAATTTGACTTTCACCGAGGCGGGAATCGTCAGCTTGTGCAGCGCCCGCGCAACCACGGTCCGCACCTCCACCGCTTCGGGCCGCGGCGGTTTGGCCCGCACCGAATCCAACAACTCGGAGACTATGCGTTCGGAACCGGCGATCTCCTCCTCGATCATCCCCAGGTATTCCTTGACCCGGTCATCGGCATCGACCAATACGGTTTGCAGGAAATAGACAGCGTTACTCATCACTCCCAGCGGATTCCGGAGCTCATGCCCGACGCTGCCGGCCACCTGCCCCAATACCGCCAGCTTCTCCTTGCGGACCAGTTCTTCCTGGGCTTCCATCAGTTTCCTGGTCCGCTCCTGGACCTTGGATTCCAGTTCTTCATTCAGTTTGCGGATTTTTTCTTCCGCCTGTTTGCGTTCGATAAAGATGCCGCGCATAAAGTAGGCGCTGCCGCATAAACAACCGATAACCCCGACCCCCAGCAAGCCGCTGATAATGATGTAGAGAGAGGGATCCAGCAGCATTTCCTCGCCGTGGACAAATACGGCGAAGGTCCGATCGATGGCCAGAAAGACCAGGGCCGCGGCAAACAAAAGCGACACCCTCACCTTGCCGACCAGGGGAATCAGGTAAAGGGCCAGCATGGCCGAGGCCAGGGCCAGAATGATACTGGTCAGGTGAAGATAAAAATCAAGCGAGGTCATCAGGTACATAGGATCGGATCCTGTTCTGCGCAACCCGCATCTCAGTTGGCGGTGATGCTGTTTCCTCTTGCGTTAATATCTTGATTTAATAGGCTTTTCAGCCAAGCCAGGGTGTTTCCGGCCATGATTTCGCCCGTAACCTGAAGGCTCCGGCCACCCCTCCCGCCAACTACCGGTACCGATTTTATCAAAAATCGGGAAATCAGGGCCGCCTTTGTCCCTGCCAGCGGGCGATCCAGTCGGGCAGGACCTCGGCGGACATCGGCCTGGCGATGAAGTAGCCCTGGGCGAAATCGCACTTGGTATGGCGCACAAAATCCCAGTCGTCCTGATCCTCAACGCCTTCGGCCACGGCCTTCATGTTCAATTGCCGGGCCAAATTAAGACTGGCCTCGAACATGGTCCGCGCGGTGCTGTTGTTCCAGGCGCCATGCACGAAACTCCGGTCAATTTTGAGCTCGCCAAAGGGGATATCGCGCAACTGGGCCAGCGACGAATGGCCGGTGCCGAAATCGTCGATGGAGAGCTGGAAGCGCCTGAGACCCAGCCGCGCCAGTATTTCCAGCGGGGCGCGCAGATCACGCATCAACTGGCTTTCCGTGACTTCCAGCACCACCTGTTCCGGCGCCACTCCCGCCGCCGCGGCCTGGGTGGTGACAAAATCGACAAAATCCAGCGAGGCCAGATTATCCATCGAGACATTAACCGCCACCTGCAACGAGAGCCCCATCTCCTGCCAGCGCCGGGCCTGGTTCAGCACTCCGGTCAGCACCACCCGGGTCAGGTCGTCGATCAGGCCATGGGCTTCCGCCACCCCGATGAACTGGCCGGGAAACACCATCCCATCGCCGGGATGCTGCCAGCGCACCAGGCTTTCCACTCCCATCACCCGGCCGGTGGCCGCTTCCACCTTGGGCTGGTAGTGATTGATCAATTCGCCGTTGACGATGGCGGCGCGCACATCATCGGCGCTGTAAATTTTTGGGGTTGCCGGCGGCGGCTGGTCCGGGGCCGGCGGCACCCACCTGGCCAGCAGCTCCCACAAACCCTCCGGGGTAACCGGCTTGCACAGGTAGCCGAGTACCGGCAGCCTGTGAGCCTGCACCAGCTTCACCGTCGTCTGCAGCATCCGCTCATCTTCGCCGCTGACCAGGATTAGGCTGCCGGCATAGCGCCGTTCCACCAGGTGGCGCACGAATTCGACCCCATCCATTTCCGGCATGTTCAGATCCAGCAGGATCAGGTCGGGATGGTTGCCGGGGCCGTCGAGTGAAGCCAGGGCGGCATGTCCGTTGGCGCTGGTGCTGACCGAGGTGAAGCCCAGGTTGGTCAGAATCCGGCCAAGCAACTTGAGCATCAGCGGCTCGTCATCCAGCACCAGGATATTGATCGCGGATTTTTCCGCCATGATTCCAGCTCCTTTTCCGGTATGGGCCCGGAGTTGATTGGACGGCCGTCCAGCCTTCCTGGGGCATAAGACAACCCCGGGTCCGCAACCCCGCGCTGCCGGGCCTGGGACCACAGCCGTGCTTGAGGCGGCGGCCGGCCTGGATGGTAATTAGCAATTTCGTATGTGCTTGTCTTTTTGAGACACTAAAGCACAATATATTATTTGAAGATTATCACAAAGAAGTAATCGAAAGACTCTGCGTGGATTGTCGTTGCAGGCGGGACAAACTCAGGCGCCCGGCTTGCGGAACAGGGGCGGTTGCGGGGCCTGTTCCTCGGCCTTGGCGGCCACGGCGTCGCTGACTTCCTCCACCCGGCGGACCGGCCGGGCCGCAAGGCGCTTGCCGATGGCCGCGACCCCCTTGATCAGGAAGTCGTCACAACGGAAAATTTCCCGGTTCCTGCGGGTCCGGGGCGACGGCGAGAGATGGGCGCGCAAGTTGATGCCCTCGCCGGTTTTGAGGAAGATGATCTCCGAGCGCCGGTGTTCATCAAAAAGTCGGTATTCCTTGTCGATGATGAATTTGGGGGTGTAAAAGCGCTTGAGATAGCAGATATTGCGTTTACCGTCCCGGTAGACCAGATTGAAAAGCGTCTTTTCCGCCACCCGGCCCCACCAGAGCAGATCATGGCCGATAAAGATCTTGTCCGGCACGTTGATCACCTTGTACCAGCCGCTCTTGTCGATCAACAGGATCTTGTCGTATTCGGAACAGGCCAGGGTGTGTTCCGGGGCGGCCTTGACCTGGGTGCCGAAAAAACCGTTTTCCCGATCGTATCCCAGGCTCAGGTTGCTCAGGGCCACCTGGCTGGCCTGGACTTCGGCAAAGGTGGCCAGCTCGGTGCGGCGGGGATAGTCCTGGCCGTAGCGGGTCAGCAGGTCGTCGAGGAAACGGATGGCAAAACCGGTCATGTCCTTGAGGCTGGTTTCGACTTCCTTGATCTGGCGCTGCACCGCCTTGATTTCCTTTTTCTTGCGCTCGATGTCGTAGCGGGAGATGCGCTTGATCTTGATCTCCAGCAGTTTTTCCAGATCCTCGCGGCTCACCGGCCGGACCAGCTCGGCGAGGAACGGCTGCAGGGCCTGATCGATGGTGCTGAGTACCGCCGCGTAGGTGGTGCTTTCCTCGATCTGCTTGTAAAGGCGCTCTTCGATGAAAATTCGTTCCAGCAGGTGGGCCTGGAGGCGTTCCTTGAGCCGGGCCAGCTCAATCAGCAGCTCCTTTTCCAGGAGATCGCGCAGGCGGAGGGTGTTTTCGCGCAAAACTTCGCTCACCGTCATGATCGCCGGGGTGTTGTCGCGGATCACGGTGAGGTTGGGGCTGATGGGAATTTCGCAGTCGGTGAAGGCGTAGAGGGCCTTGATGGTCTCCTCGGCCTTGAGTCCCCGGGCCAGCTTGATTTCGATCTCCACCTCCTCGGCGGTGTAATCGTTGATCGACAGAATTTTGAACTTGCCGCCCCGGGCCGCCTTTTCGACGCTTTCGATCAGGCCCTGGGTCGTGGTGCCGTAGGGGATTTCCCGAATGATAATGGTTTTGTCGTCCTTTTCCTCGATCCGGGCCCGGCAGCGCAGGCGGCCGTTGCCGTCATCGTAGGCGGCGACATCGAGCAGGCCGCCCTGGAGAAAATCGGGAAAGACGGCAAACTCCTCTCCCCGGAGGATCTTCTTCTGGGCCTTCAGCAGCTCGCAGAAGTTGTGGGGCATGATCTTGGTGGCCATCCCCACCGCAATGCCCTCGACCCCCTGGAGCAGCAGCAGGGGCAGCTTGGCCGGCAGGCGGACCGGCTCCTGCATCCGGCCGTCGTAGGAGTCGGTGAACTCGGTCAGATCCCGGTTGAACATGGTCTCCCGGGCCAGGGGGCTCAGCCGGCACTCGATATAACGGGCGGCCGAGGCTGAATCCCCGGTATAGAGATTGCCGAAGTTGCCCTGGCGATCGATGAGGTAACCCTTGTTGGCCAGGTTGACCAGGGCCGAAAAAATCGAGGCATCGCCGTGGGGGTGGAGCTTCATGGTCTCCCCCACCACGTTGGCCACCTTGTGAAAGCGGCCGTCATCCATGTTGTGCAGGGTCTGGAGCAGCCGGCGCTGCACCGGCTTGAGCCCGTCGGCGACATCGGGAATGGCCCGCTCCCGGATGACATAGGAGGTGTAGTCGATGAAGTTTTCATCGAATAGGCGGTGCAGGTTGCCGTATTGAGTCGTTTCCATCTTTGTTTCCGTTAAAAAGGCGCACCGGCCTCTGGTCTTGTAACCTGTTCCGGCCGTTATACCAGATGCGACATGATATAGTCCCGGCGGGCCGGGGTGTTTTTACCCATGTAGAATTCCAGGACCTTGGGAACCTCGCTCAAGGTGTCGATATCCACCTGCTTGAGCCGCATGTCCGGGCCGATGAATTGTTTGAACTCCCGCGGCGATATCTCGCCCAGGCCCTTGAAGCGGGTGATCTCCACCGGGCGGCGCACCTTGCCCCGGCCGGCCAGTTTCTTTTCCGCCTCGGCCCGTTCCCGGGCGCTGTAGCAGTAGATGGTTTCCTCCTTGTTGCGCACCCGGAAAATCGGGGTTTCCAGAATGTAGATATGTCCCCGCTTGACCAGGGATTCGAAATAGTGGAGGAAAAAGGTCAGGACCAGGTTGCGGATATGCAGGCCGTCCACATCGGCGTCGGTGGCGATGATGATCTTGTCGAAGCGCAGCCGGCCGATGGACTCCTCGATGTCCAGGGCCCGCATGATGCTGTACATCTCATCATTCTTGTAGAGCAGGGCCAGGGGCTGGCCATAGACATTGTAGGGCTTGCCCTTGAGGGAAAAAACCGCCTGGGTCATGGGGTCGCGGGCGCTGACGATGGAGCCGGAGGCGGACTGGCCCTCGGTGAGAAAAATCATGTTGCCCCGGCCCTCCGGCGAAGGCTTGCCGGGAGCGGGATGATACTTGCAGTCCTTGAGTTGGGGAATTTTCAGGGCCACCTTCTTGGCCTTGGCCTTGGCCTCCTTGCGGACATGCTGCAACTCCTTGCGGACCCGGGCGCTCTGCTGGATCTTATCGATGATCAGCTCGGCGACATCGGTGTGCTTGTATAAGTAGGCGCTGACCGCCTCCCGCACGGCGCCGACGATTTCCCCCCGGATATCGGTGTTGCCCAGCTTGTTCTTGGTCTGGGACTCGAAGATCGGCTCGCGGATCTTGACCGCCACCGCCCCCACTACTCCTTCGCGGACATCCTCGCCGTCGAACTTCTTGTTGGCAAATTCGTTTATGCCCTTGAGCAAACCTTCCCGGAAGGCGGAAAGATGGGTACCCCCCTCATTGGTGTAGGTGCCGTTGACAAAAGAGAAATAACTCTCGCCGTAGTTGTCGGTATGAACGAAGGCGAATTCGATGCTCTTGTCGCGGTGATGGATGGGCTCATAAAGCTGGGTGCCGCTGGTTTCGGCCTCCAGCAGGTCCAGCAGACCGTTTTCCGAGTAAAAAGTCTCACCTTCGAGGTGGAGTTTGAGCCCGGCATTGAGGTAGGCGTAGCGCTTGAGCCGTTTGCGGACGAAATCCCGGCTGAAACTGTATTCGGGAAACATTTCCGGGTCGGGCTGGAACTCCACCAGAGTGCCGTTTTTTTCTCTGGCAGCGCCCTTTTCTTCCCGCTGCAGAATCCCGCCGGTGAATTCCGCCCGGGCAAATTCACCGTCACGGTAGGAGGTCACCCGGAAACGGCGGGACAGGGCGTTGACCGCCTTGGTCCCGACCCCGTTGAGGCCCACCGAGAACTGGAAGGCATCGGTGTTGTACTTGGCCCCGGTGTTGATAACCGAGACGCATTCCACCAACTTGCCCAGGGGAATCCCCCGGCCGTAATCGCGCACCGTCACGGTTCCGTCCGCGCTGATGTCGATATCGATGGCCTTGCCGGCCCCCATGATATACTCGTCCACCCCGTTGTCGATGACTTCCTTGAGCAGGATATAGACCCCGTCATCGGGATGACTGCCGTTGCCCAGGCGGCCGATATACATCCCCGGCCGCATCCTGATATGTTCCAGCGAACTCAGGGTTTTGATCTTGCTTTCATCGTAAACAACCGGGGAGGAGGTCATGGCACGCAATGCGGGACAGGTTTGACAAACGACGTCGGCGACGCCCGCAAGCGGTCGCCGACCCCAAGAAACGAATTCGCCCCAAAATGACCAACAACTGCCTTCAGGGTAATAACAGCGCCCGAACAACGAGCTGCCGGCGCGCCCCGGGGCAAAGCTTTTGGGCGGCGCCGAAAAAATCGAATGCCTTGTATATCGCGCCTTTCCCATCCGCGCAATGACATTTTGCGCAGGGACCGCCGGCCGTCCCCCCACCGGCCGACGGCTCGGCCGGACCCGGAACTGTCCTGCGGCGACCCGTTTTGCCTGGGGGTCGTCCGACCCGGAACGGGGCTTGGCCGCTCCCTTGACCCGCCAGGACCGGCGATCTGGTTAAGCATTACTTTTTTACTTGACCGCTTGACGATATTCACCTATCCATTTTCGGCATCCCCCCGTAACCCAGGAAATAATCCGGCGGGCGCCAAGCCGGCCCGTCTGCTGCCGCAGGAGTAATTCCGATGAGTGAAAAATTGAACGCCGAACTGGGCACCGCCAACATTATCTGGCGCCTGGAGGATCTTTATCAGGACGAACATGATCCGGCCCTGGCCGCCGACCTGGCGTCCTGCGAGCAGGAAGCCAAAGCCGTGCGCGGTGAGTTTGCCGGCCGAATGGCCGACCTCAACCCCGGCCAATTGCTGGATCTGGTCCGACGCCTGGAAAATCTGGAGGCCCGGCTGGGCAAGGTCGCCACCTTCGCCTATCTCAATTTCGCCACCCGGACCAAGGATGCCGCCGCCGGGGGCCTGCTGCAGAAAATCCGCGAGGCGGGCAGCCGGATCGGCAAGGAAACGGTTTTTTTCGAACTGGAATGGAGCCGGCTCGAGACCGGCCGGGCCGATGCCCTGCTGGCCGCGGCGGAACTGGCTCCCTATCGCCACCACCTGGCCGGTTTGCGCCGCTATGCCCCCCACCTGCTCAGCGAGGCCGAGGAAACCCTGCTGATTGAACGGGCCCCCGCCGGTCGGGGCAGCTGGACCACCCTCTTCGACAAGATCATGGGCCACCTGCGTTTCGGCGAGAGCGGCCGCAGCGAGGAGGAGGTGCTGAGCGATCTCTACCTGCCGGATCGCGAGCAGCGGCGCCGGGCCGCCGCCGAGCTCACCGCGGGCCTGGGCAGCCAGCTCCATGTGCTGACCCATACCTTCAACACCCTGCTGGCCGACAAGATGATCGACGACCGCCTGCGCCGTTATCCCCATTGGCTGAGTGCGATGAACCTGCACAACGAGCTTAATGACGGCACGGTGGCAACCCTGGTCAAGGCGGTTACCGGCCGTTATGATATTCCCCAGCGCTACTACCGGCTCAAGCGCCGCCTGCTGGGCCTCGAGGAACTGACCGACTACGATCGCTACGCGCCCCTGCCCCATCTGCCCACCACCACCGTCGGCTGGGACCAGGGCCGGGAGCTGGTCCTGCAGGCCTTTGCCGATTTCAGCCCGGAAATGGCCCAAAGCGCCGCCCTCTTCTTCGAGCGGGGCTGGATCCACGCTCCCCTGCTGGATGGCAAACGGGGCGGCGCCTTTGCCCATCCGGCGGTGCCTCAAGTCCATCCCTATATCATGGTGAACTACACCGGCAACCTGCGGGATGTCTCAACGGTAGCCCACGAACTGGGCCATGGCGTCCACCAGCATCTCGCCGCCGCCCGGGGCTATTACAACAGCTCCACCACCCTGGTCCTGGCCGAGACCGCCTCGGTGTTCGCCGAGTTGCTGCTCTTCAACCGCCAGTTGGCCCTGCTCGACGAGCCCGCAACCCGCCGGGCCTTCACCTGCCAGAAGCTGGAATCGATTTTCGCCACTGTTTTCCGCCAGGTGGCGATGAACCGGTTCGAGGACCGGGTCCACAACGCCCGCCGCGAGCAGGGCGAGTTGAGCAGCGAAGAGATTTCCGTCCACTGGCGGGCCACCCAGGAGGAAATGTTCGCCGACAGCGTAAACTTGAGTGCCGACTACGACACCTGGTGGTCTTACATCCCCCATTTCCTGAGTACCCCTGGTTACGTCTATTCATACGCCTTCGGCGAACTGCTGGTTCTGGCCCTTTACAAGCTCTACCGTGAGGATCCGGCGGCGTTTGTCCCCAGGTATCTCGACCTGCTCCGGGCCGGCGGCTCCGCCACCCCCTATGAACTGGTCGCGCCCTTCGGGGTCGATCTCGACGATCCCGTCTTCTGGGCCGGGGGGCTGGCGGTAATCGACGAAATGCTGCAATCGGTGGAATAGCAAGAGCCGCAATAAGCTCAGGCCGGACCACCGCCGCAGGCCGGCGGGCCGCCGGCCATGAACCTGGCCGGCGGCCGTGGCCTCCGGCTCAGCGCGGCCCTAACCCGGCGTCGATCTTATATTCCTGCTTGCAAAGGGGCCCACCATACTGTAGAGTTGGCGGGTTTTACAACTACGCACATCCCCTGCCGACCCCGGCGCGCCGCCAGGCGCCGCCGGGCCGGATTTCCCTCTGGTGCCCGTGACAACAAAACAGAACGGGTAGGGAATGCGGGATGGAGGATCAACCAAAATCAGCAGTAAGGAGAAAACGATGTCCCATGTAAAGATGAAGGAAATGCTCGAAGCCGGCCTCCATTTCGGCCACCAGACCCGCCGCTGGAACCCCAAGATGAAACCGTACATCTTCGGGGCCCGCAACGGGATCTACATCATCAATCTCGACAAGACCCTGCCCCTGTTCAACCAGGCCTGCGACTTCGTCCGCGACATCGCGGCCAAGGGGGGCAACGTCCTCTTTGTCGGCACCAAGCGCCAGGCCCAGGAGATCGTCCGGGAAGAGGCGGCCCGCTGCGGGATGTACTATGTCGACCACCGCTGGCTGGGCGGAATGCTGACCAACCACCAGACCATCCGCAAGAGCGTCGACCGCCTCAAGAACTACACCACCATGCAGGATGACGGGACCATCAACCGTTACAAGAAAAAAGAAATCCTGATGATCCAGAAGGAAACCCTCAAGCTGGAGCGCAATATCGGCGGAATCAAGGAAATGAAGTCCCTGCCGGCCGCGGTTTTTGTCATCGATCCCAAGCGGGAAAGCATCGCCGTGACCGAAGCCAACCGCCTGGGCATTCCGGTGGTGGCCATCGCCGACACCAACTGCGATCCCGAGGGCATCGACTACCTGGTTCCCGGCAACGACGATGCCATCAAGTCCATTCGCCTGGTCAGCGGCAGGATCGCCGATGCCATCCTGGCCGGCAAGGAAAGCCACGCCATGGCCCAGCGGGCCGCCAGCGACAAGCAGGAAGCCGAAGCGGCCGCCGCCGCCAAAGAGCAAGAGGCGGCCCCGGCCGAATGATTGCGATCCTCGCGGGCTGACCCCGCGGAGAATCGCGCCCGGCTGTTTTAAACCGGAGAAACCCCGGAGAGTCCGGAGCTGAACTTCTGCATCGCCTCTCCGGGCCCTCCGGGTCCTCCGTGGCAAGTACCGCCAACCCCAAGCACCGCATAATTTCGCCATTTCTTAATGGTCTCCGTGTATTATTGAATCAATAAGCCCATGATTTATTAATTCGAGAAAGGTGACACCAGTGCAGATAACTTCCCAGATGGTCAAGGAACTCCGCGATAAAACCAACGCGGGGATGATGGATTGCAAAAAGGCCCTGAGCGAAACCGCCGGCGACATGGAAAAAGCCATCGATCTGCTCCGCCAGAAGGGCCTGGCCGTGGCCCGCAAACGGGCCGACCGGGCCACCAGTGAAGGGGTGGTCGAAACCTACATCCACGCCGGCGCCAAGCTCGGGGTAATGGTGGAAGTAGGCTGCGAAACCGACTTCGTGGCCAAAAACAGCGACTTCCAGGAGTTCGCCAAGAATGTTGCCATGCATATCGCCGCCTCCAGCCCCGTCGCCATCCGGCGGGAAGAGGTGCCGGAGGACGTCCTGGAGCGCGAGCGCAACATTTACCGCCAGCAGGCCCTGGACTCCGGCAAGCCGGAAAACATTGTCGAAAAAATGATCGGCGGCAAAATGGACAAGTTCTACGGCGAGGTCTGCCTGATGGAACAGAAGTACGTCAAAAACCCCGATCTCTCGATTCAGGATCTGCTCAACGAGCTGATCGCCAAGCTTGGCGAAAATATTTCGATCAAACGTTTCGCCCGTTTTCAAATCGGGGCTTAGGTTGTCCTGATGAGTGACGCAACCGCAAACAGCGGCGGCAGGCGCTGCCGGCGAGTTCTGTTGAAACTCAGCGGCGAGGCCCTGATGGGCGAACAGCCCCACGGCATCAGCCCGGCGATTCTTGATTACCTGGCCACGGAAATTCGCGCCATCAACCAGTTGGGCGTGCAGGCGGGCCTGGTGATCGGGGCCGGCAATATCTTCCGGGGCATGGCCGGTTCGGTGGCCGGCATGGACCGGGCCACCGCCGACAACATGGGGATGCTGGCCACGGTGATCAATGCCCTGGCCCTCCATGACGCCCTGGAGCGGCACGGGGTGGCGGCCCGGGTTCTTTCGGCCATCGCCATGCCCACGGTCTGTGAAACCTATTCCCGCCAGAAGGCTCATCACCACCTGGACAAGGGCCGGGTGGTGATTTTCGCCGCCGGAACCGGCAATCCCTATTTCACCACCGATACCGCCGCCATGCTCCGGGCCCTGGAGATCAGGGCCGACCTGGTCTGCAAGGCCACCCGGGTGGACGGGGTATACGATAAAGATCCCCTGCGCCATCCCGATGCGGTTCGCTTTGCCAGCCTCAGTTTCGCCGAGGTCCTGGGCCGGCAACTCAAGGTCATGGATTCGGCGGCGATTTCGCTGGCCATGGACAACGCCACCCCGATCATGGTTTTCGACATGATGGTCCCCGGCAACATGCTTAAAGCGGTCCGCGGCGAACGGATCGGCACCCTGATCGGCGAATAAAAACAGGCGCAGGGCGCATGGGCCGGAGCCCAGGGAGAGGGGCAACGACCTTTTGTCTCCCTTGCCCCTTGCAGCCTGTACCTTGAATCTTGAATCTCTGAAAGGTGCTAGCCATGGATGAAGTAATTCTGGAAATGTCCGACAAAATGGAAAAGAGCATCGAGGCCTATCGCCGCGAACTGACCAGAATTCGCACCGGCCGGGCTTCGCTGAACCTGCTGGACGGCATCAGGGTCGAGGCCTACGGCTCGGCCATGCCGCTGAACCAGGTGGCCACCCTGACCATCCCCGAAAGCCGGATGATCGTTATACAGCCCTGGGACAGCCAGCAGTTGAGCGCCATTGAAAAGGCGATCCACGCTTCCGATATCGGCCTCAATCCCAATAACGACGGCAAGGTGATCCGCCTGGTGATCCCCCAGCTCACCGAGGAACGCCGCAAGGAACTGGTCAAGCAGGTCAAGAAGATCAGCGAAGAATACCGGGTGGCAATCCGCAACTCCCGCCGCGAAGCCCTCGATACCCTCAAGAAGCTCAAAAACGACAAGCAGTTGCCCGAGGATGACTTTTTTCGGCTCCAGGATGAGGCCCAGAAGGAAACCGACCGCCTTATCCAGCAAATCGACAGCATCATGGCCGAGAAAGAAAAAGAGATGATGGCGGTCTGATGAACCTCGAGCCGGCCACCCTGCCCCGTCATGTCGCCATCATCATGGACGGCAACGGCCGCTGGGCCCGCCAGCAGGGCAAGCCCCGGATCATGGGGCACAAGGCCGGGGTCCGCTCGGTCCAGGAAGTGGTGCGCTGCGCCCGCGAACTGGGGATCGGCGTCCTGACCCTTTACGCCTTTTCCACCGAAAACTGGCGCCGGCCCGGCACCGAGGTGGAAAGCCTGATGGGCCTGCTGCAAACCTATCTCGAAAATCAACTGGACCAGATGGTGGAAAACCAGGTGCGTCTCCGCACCTGCGGCCGCCGGGATCACCTTCCGGTCAAGGTCCGCCAGGTTCTGGAAAATACCATCCGGGAGACCGCCGGCAACGACGGCCTGATCCTCAACCTGGCCCTGAGCTACGGCGGCCGCGACGAACTGGTCCGGGCCGCCCGCCAACTGGCCGCCCGGGCGGTCAAGGGCGAGTTGCGGCCCGAAGAGATCGACGAAGAAAAGGTGACCGCCGAACTGGACAGCGCCGGCCTGCCGGATCCCGATCTGCTGATTCGCACCGGGGGCGAAGCCCGCCTAAGCAACTTCCTGCTCTGGCAGCTCTCCTACAGCGAGCTTTATTTTACCAGGGTTCTCTGGCCCGACTTCGGCCGGGAGCATTTCCTGGCCGCGCTGGCCGACTTTCAGCAGAGACAAAGGCGCTTCGGCAGGACCGGTGGTCAGGTTGCGGGTGAAGAGTGAAAGGATAAGGCCGACCCCAACTTCCGGACGGTTGTTTCCCCCCAGCGGCTTACAGCCAGGGCGTTAAGCCATAAACAGAGGCCATGAAACGGATATTGA
Organism: Desulfurivibrio nitratireducens; assembly: GCF_044068515.1. Lineage (NCBI taxonomy): Bacteria > Pseudomonadati > Thermodesulfobacteriota > Desulfobulbia > Desulfobulbales > Desulfobulbaceae > Desulfurivibrio > Desulfurivibrio nitratireducens. The sequence continues at coordinate 17,897 of NZ_JBIPKI010000002.1, read as the reverse complement.
CCGGCATAATCCTCGGGACGGCCTGGCTGCTGTTGCTGCTTTACAGCCCATTTCTCCTCTTCTGGCTGGTGGTCTGCCTGATCGCCCTTCTCGCCCTGCGGGAATACGGGGCTATGCTGCTGACCGGTCCCGGCGAGGCCGCCCTCCGCCCCCTGGTGATCCTGCTGGCTTTACTGCCGGTGCTGGCCGCCGGAACCAGGGAGCCGGCCCTGCTCGTCGCCGCCCTGGTCGCCGCCCTGGTCGGGCTGATCCTGCTGACCATCTTCCGCTACGGCGTCCTGGCAAGACCGTTGTTCTTTCTGCTGGCCTCCAGCTTCGGGGTTTTTTATCTCGGCCTGCTGACCGCCCATCTGCCCTTGCTGATGACCCTGGAGGCCGGCCGGGACTGGCTGATCATCGCCACCCTGATCACCGTGGCCGCCGACAGCGGAGCCTTTTACGCCGGCACCGCGTTGGGCCGCCATAAACTGTGCCCGGCCCTGAGCCCCGGCAAAACCGTGGAGGGGCTGCTGGGCGGGGTCGGAGCCGCCCTGCTGGCGGTGGGACTGGCCGTTTGGCTTTTTTTCCCGGCCATCAACCTGTTGCAATCGCTGCTCTTTGCCTTTATCCTTGCCCTGGCGGGGGTGGTTGGAGATCTGGCCGAATCGCTGCTCAAGCGCGGCGCCGGGGTCAAGGACTCCGGCGCCATGCTGCCGGGCCACGGCGGCGTCCTGGACCGGATCGATTCCCTGCTCCTGGTGGCTCCGCTGCTTTATTACCTGCTGCTGCTATGAGGGCCAAGGAACCTGACGCCAGGGGCAAGGGTTTATTCCTCCCAGCCCTGCTCCCGCCCCCCGCAAGCGTGCAACCTTGAACCTTAAGTAAGGCGGACAACCAGGTCATGACCAAAAATATTTCCCTGCTCGGCTCCACCGGCTCCATCGGCTGCAACGTGCTGGAGGTGGTGCGCCGCTATCCGGACCGCTTCCGGGTGGCGGCAATGGCGGCGGGCAATAACATCAGCTTGCTTAAAACCCAGATCGAGGCCTTTCAACCCCGGCTGGTCTCAGTGGCCGACGAAACCTTGGCGGGTGATTTGATTCAGAGCCTGCCCCCGGGTTGGGGGGAACGGGTACTGACGGGCCGGGCCGGCAACGAAGCCGTGGCCCGGCTGGCCGAGGCCGAACTGGTGGTTTCGGCCATTGTCGGAGCCGCCGGCCTGACTCCCACCATGGCCGCCATCGAGGCGGGCAAGGACGTGGCCCTGGCCAACAAGGAAACCCTGGTGATGGCCGGGGAACTGGTAATGAACGCGGTGGCCCGCCAGGGCGTGCAGATGCTCCCCATCGACAGCGAGCACAACGCCATCGCCCAGGCCCTCGGGGCCGGCCGCCACCAGGACATCCACCGCCTGATCCTCACCGCCTCCGGCGGCCCCTTTCGGGATACTCCGGCCCCTGAACTCTGGCAGGTAAGCCCCGAACAGGCCCTGCACCACCCCAACTGGTCCATGGGGCGTAAAATTTCCATTGATTCCGCCACCCTGATGAACAAGGGCCTGGAGGTCATCGAGGCCCATTGGCTGTTCAAGGTGCCGGTGGAAAAAATCGAGGTGCTGGTGCATCCCCAGAGCATCGTCCATTCCATGGTGGAGTATATCGACGGCTCGGTGGTCGCCCAAATGGGCATTCCCGATATGCGGATTCCCATCGTTTACGCGCTTTCCTTTCCGGAACGCTTGCCCCTGGGTTTACCCCGTCTCGACTTAACCACGGCCGGCAACCTCAATTTTTTCCCCCCCGACCGCAAGCGTTTTCCGGCCCTGGAACTGGCTTTCCAGGCCTGCCGGCAGGGCGGGACCATGCCGGCGGCTCTCAATGCCGCCAACGAAGTGGCGGTGGAGGCCTTTCTCGCGGGTAAAATCCGCTTCCCCGAAATTGCCCGGGTGGTGGCGGAAACAACCAACCGGGTGGAAGCCCGGCCGGCCGACCGGATCGCCACCGTCCTGGCCTGCGATCAGGCGGCCCGCAAGCTGGCCGCAACGGTGGTCGAAAGCCTGATGGCCAAGACCGGTACCCAAAGCATGAAGGTTGAAGCATGAACACCATAATATCTTTTGTCATCGTTTTAGGACTGTTGATCTTTGTCCACGAATTCGGGCACTTTATCGTGGCCAAACTCTTCAACGTCAAGGTCCTGAAATTTTCGTTGGGTTTCGGGCCCAAACTGGTGGGGCGCCGGATCGGGGAAACCGAATACCAGGTCAGCGCCTTCCCCCTGGGTGGTTACGTCAACATGCTGGGTGAAAACCCCGGCGACCAGACCGAGCCGGACGAGCAGGAGCGTTCCTTTGCGGCCAAGCCGGTCTGGCAGCGCTTTCTGATCGTCTTCGCCGGCCCCTTTTTCAACCTGGCCTTCGCGGTCCTGCTCTTTTTCCTGATTTTCGCCGCCATCGGCCTGCCCCAGCCGGTCCCCGGCACCAAGATCGGCGAGATCGCTCCGGGCTCCCCCGCCGCCGAGGCCGGCCTGGCCCAGGGCGACAGCATCATCGCGATCAACGGAGTCGCCACCCAGGACTGGGAGGACGTTTCCCGGTTGATCCGCGACAGCGAGGGGCGGCCGGTGGAGCTGGATGTCCGCCGCAACGGGGAAGTCATCAACGTGGTTGCCCTGCCGGAGAAGCAGGAAGTAACCAATATTTTCGGCGAGGTGGTGGGCCAGCGCTACATGCTGGGGGTGACCCGCAGCAGTGAAGTGCAGTACCAGTCCATCTCCCTGGTCACAGCCCTGGGAGCCGGCCTGGAGCAGACCTGGAGCCTGATCTGGCTGACCCTGGTGGCCATTGTCAAGATGTTCCAGCAGATCATCCCGGCTTCGGAACTGGGCGGGCCGATCCTGATCGCCCAGTTGGCCGGCCAGCAGATGGAAGTGGGCTGGATCAACTTTATCTATTTCATCGCCCTGATCAGCATCAACCTGGGCATCCTCAACCTGCTGCCGATCCCGGTCCTGGACGGCGGCCACCTGGTTTTCTTCACCGTCGAGGCCATAACCCGCCGGCCGGTGAGCATGAAGGTGCGGGAAATGGCCCAGCAGGTCGGGCTGTTTCTGTTGATCGCCCTGATGTTTTTCGTCTTCTACAACGACATCATGCGGCTTTTCAACAGCTAGCCGCGATTGGACACGGGCCGCGCAAAAGCTCTCAGGACCACCGGTATCGTAATGGTAAGGAAAATCCAAGCCAGCAGTTCTCCTCCGCCCCCCCTGATCCTGGCTTTGGAAACTTCAGGTACTTGCGGCAGCGTGGCCTTGGTGGACGGCGGCGGCTGCCGGGCCGAATACTCCCTGCAGTCCAGCCGGACCCACTCCCGCCGACTGCTTGACGCAGTGGCCGGTTTGATGCGGGAATGCGAAACGGACTGGGCCCAACTGGACGCCATCGCCGTCAGCCTGGGCCCCGGCAGTTTCACCGGCCTGCGCATCGGCCTGAGCAGCGCCAAGGGTCTGGCCCTGGCCACCGCCAAGCCGCTGATCGGGATCAGTTCGTTGGATGGGCTGGCGGTCCAGGGCGGCCAACAGCCCCTGCCGGTCTGCGCCCTGATTGACGCCCGCAAACAGGAGGTCTTTGCCGGTTTTTACCAGGCCAGTCCCGCCGCTATAGACAAGCCTGCAAGGCCGCCGGAAGCCGGGTCCATCGGCGGCCTGCGCCGTTGCCGCCCCTTCCTGGCCTTGCCACCCCGCGACCTCGCCGCCATGATCACCGAACCCACCCTGCTGCTGGGCAGCGGCGCCGAATTGTATCGCGATATGCTTGAGAAGGAGCTGGGGGCTCTGGCCCTTTTTGCTCCTCCCCAACTCTGCTTTGCCCGGGCCGCCGCCATCGGGATGTTGGCCCAGGCCCAGTGGCGGCAGGGCCAATTTCTTGATCCCGCCCGGGCTACTCCCATCTATGTGCGCTCCTCCGATGCCCAGCTGCCCTGAAGGAACCAAGGCCGGGGCCAACCCTGACATCCTCCGCTTGCTCCCCTTGCCCTCCGCCCAGTAATTTTACGTCTTAACCGATTTTAGGCTTCTGCCAGTCTCGACCAGCCATCACCTGTTGCAAAGCGGGCGAGAGTTGGCGGTCCCGCCACCCTTTTGCCCCCGCTACTGCTTGGCAAAACCACGGCCAGCAAGTAAAGTGGAGTCCGTTATGAATTTTCGGGAGCAAACTTCATGAGTGCTTATCGAGCCGTAATTTTTGATCTTGACGGCACCCTGCTCGACAGTCTGGCCGATATCGCCGACTCGCTGAACAAGGTTTTGGCCTCAATGGGCCTGCCGACCCATTCCCGCGACGCCTATCGTTACATGGTCGGCGCCGGCATGGACACCCTGGTCCAGCGGGCCCTGCCTCCCGGCCGGCAGGATCCGGCCACCGCAACCCGGGCCCTGGCCGCCATGCGGCGGGAATACGAACGCAACTGGTGCCGGCAAACCCGTCCTTACCCCGAAATTTCCGACCTGCTGGCCGCTCTGGAGCAACGCGGGATCGCCATGGCGGTACTCTCCAACAAGCCGGAAGAATTCACGCGCAAAAGTGTCGCGGCCCTGCTGGAGCCCGCATATTTCCAGGCCATTCGCGGGGCCCGGCCGGACACCCCCAAAAAGCCCGATCCCGCCGGCGCCCTGGCCCTGGCCGCCCAACTGGCCCTGCCGGTGGAGGAGTTTCTCTATGTGGGCGACAGCGGCATCGACATGCAAACGGCCAAGGCCGCCGGCATGTTCGCGGTCGGGGTGCTCTGGGGTTTTCGCTCGGAGGCGGAACTGGTTGAAAGCGGGGCTGCCGCCCTGATCGGCCGCCCACTGGAACTGCTGGAACTGCTGGGGGAAAAACGTTGATTTACGGCATCGGCACCGATATTGTCAGCATCCCCCGAATCGCGGCGGCCCTGGCCCGGCACGGGGATCTTTTCGCCCGGCGCATCCTGGCGGCCAGCGAGTGGGAGGAGTACCGTAACCTGCCCCGCCGCAGCCCCCGGCAGACGGTCGCCTTCCTGGCCAAGCGTTTCGCCGCCAAGGAGGCCGCCGCCAAGGCCTTCGGCACCGGCTTCCGGGGCGGCATCAGACTGGCTACCATCGCGGTCTATCATGATCAACGGGGACGGCCCGGCCTTATTTTCAGTGCCGGAGCGGCGGAATATTGCCGCGCCCATGCCATCGAACGGGGACTGCTGTCCCTGGCCGACGAAAGGGATTATGCGGTAGCCTTTGTCACCCTGTTGAGCAAAAGCTGAACCTTGATGAACCAGCAACCAAAGGGCTGCCTTGGAACTGAAATATTATCTTAGTATCGGCCGGCGCCGCTGGCTGGTGGTGGTCGCGGCCATCCTCATCCAGTTGTGCTTGGGCACCATATATGCCTGGAGTGTTTTCACCGGCCTGCTGACCCTGCCCTTGGCCGAAGGAGGGGAATACGGCTTCTCGGCCCAGCGGGCCGCCTGGATTTTTTCCGCCGGGCTGGCGGTTTTTGCCATCACCATGGTCGGGGCCGGCCGCCTGCAGAGCCGTTTCGGGCCCCGGCCGATCGCCGCCCTGGGAGGCATTATCCTGGGGATCGGCTATCTGCTGGGTGGAGTGCTGGGCAGCACCTTCTGGGGTCAGTTTGTTTTTATCGGCCTGATCGGCGGCGCCGGCATCGGCCTGGCTTACGTGGTGCCCCTGGCGGTGGGAGTAAAATGGTTCCCCGACCACAAGGGCCTGATCTCCGGCCTGGCGGTGGCCGGCTTCGGGTTCGGGGCCACCCTCTGGGTTAAGCTGGCCGGCAGCTGGTTCGGCGGGCTGCTTTACACCACCAGTATCTTCGGCTTGCCCGGCGTCCAAAGCGTTTTTGTTATTTACGGCATCGTTTATTTGGTTCTGGTCCTGCTGGGCAGCCTGGCCATGCTCAACCCGCCCCCGGATTTCCGCCCGGCAGGCTATAACCCGCCCCAGCCCGGCTCTCCCCAGGCGATCCACGACATCACCCACCAGGAATTCAGCAGCCCGGAAATGCTCAAAACTCCCCAGTTTTACCTGCTCTGGCTGATGTTTTTCAGCAACGCCCTGGCCGGCCTGATGGTTATTTACAGCATCAGCCTGTTCGGCATCGACTCCCTGCTGGCCGCCGGAGCTGTTGCGGGGGCCACCGAAGCGGCCATAATAGCAGGCACCGCCATGGCCTGGTACGCGATCCTCAACGGGCTGGGGCGCATAATCTGGGGTGGGGTTTCCGATTATCTGGGCCGCAAATGGTCCCTGTTCCTGGCTTCCAGCTTCCAGGCCTTTGTCATGCTTTCCTTTTTCGAAATGGGCTCGGCGGTCAGCAGCCTGATTTTGGCCGCCGCCATCATCGGCTTTAATTTCGGAGCCAATTTCGCCCTCTTTCCGGCCGCCACCGCCGATTATTTCGGGGCCCGGAATCTGGGCCAGAATTACGGCTGGATTTTTCTTGCCTTCGGGGTAGCCGGAATCGCCGGCCCCCAAATTGCCGGTTATTTCCGGGATCTGGTCGGGGCCGGGGATATTTCCACCTGGCAGACCTCGTTTGCCATCGCCGGCGGCTTCTGCGTTTTCGCGGCCCTGCTGTCACTGCTGCTCAAGGCCCCGACTAAACCGGCCGTCGGTTGATTGCTGCCGGGGCAACCGGCAAGACTCCCCGGCAAGGCCGGCAAAATACCGGCGAACCTCCCGCCGCAAAACTTGTTCTATGAAATAGACCAGCCAACCAAGCGAAGGAGCCTGCCATGTCCGGAACCAACACCGCCGCCGATTTCATCGAACAGGAACTGGCCCAGGGGAAAAAGCCCAACCGGCTGATCGACGAACAAAGCCCCTATCTCCTCCAGCACGCCTTCAACCCGGTGGACTGGCTGCCCTGGGGGGAGGAGGCCTTTGCCCGGGCCCGCCGGGAAGACAAGCCGGTGTTTCTTTCCATCGGCTACTCCACCTGCCACTGGTGCCACGTCATGGCCCGGGAATCATTTGCCGACCCGGAAGCCGCCGCCATCCTCAATGAGCATTTCATCGCCGTCAAGGTGGACCGGGAGGAGCGCCCCGACGTGGACCACCTTTACATGAGCGCGGCCCAGGCCCTGAGCGGCGGCGGGGGCTGGCCCCTGTCGGTTTTTCTTACCCCGGAGCGGCAACCTTTTTATGCCGGGACCTACTTTCCTCCCCAGCCCCGCCACGGCTTGCCCGGCTTCAAGCAACTGCTGGGGCTGATCGGCGATCTCTGGCGGGAGCGCCGGGAAAAGGTGCTGGAAGCGGCGGCGGTGGTCACCGACCATTTAAACAAGAGCGCCCCGGCCCCGGCAAGCGGCGGGCTTGACCCCGATCTGGCCGCCCGGGCCTATTCCCTGACCAGCCGGGATTTCGACGCCACCCACGGCGGCTTCGGCTCGGCTCCCAAATTCCCCCGGCCGGTACTCTTCAATTTTCTTCTCCACCATTACTGGCAGACCGGGACCGAGCCGGCCCGGGAAATGGTTCTCTTCAGCCTGCGCAAAATGGCGGCGGGAGGGATTTACGATCAGCTGGGGGGCGGCTTTCACCGTTACTCGGTGGATCGGGAGTGGCGGGTGCCCCATTTCGAGAAAATGCTTTACGACCAGAGCCAGCTGGCCGATCTCTACCTGGCGGCCTATCAGCTCAGCGGGGATGACTTTTACGCCGAAGCGGCCGCGGATATATTCGCCTATGTGCTGCGGGATTTGCGCGCCCCGGAGGGGGCCTTCTATTCCGCCGAGGACGCCGACAGCCCGGACCCGGTGAACCCGGAAAAACATGGCGAAGGGCTTTTTTACCTCTGGAACGAGGCTGAGATTCGGCAACTGCTGGGCCCGGCCGCCGGGGAGCTGGTCTGCCGCCGCTACGGCGTGCGGAAGGAAGGCAACGCCCCGGCCGATCCCCATGGCGAATTCCAGGGCAAAAACATCCTTTATCAGGCCGCCGGCCTGGAAGAAACCGCCGCCGCCTGCCGGCGCCCGGTGGCGGAAGCGGCCCGCGAGCTGGCCGTCGCCCGCCGGCAGCTCATGGCCGCCCGGGACCAACGGCCCCGGCCCCACCTGGACGATAAGATCATCACCTCCTGGAACGGCCTGATGATCAGCGCCCTGGCCCGGGGGTTCCAGGTCCTGAACCGGCCCGAATACCGGGAGGCCGCCGACCGGGCGGCCCGTTTCATCCTAACGGAACTGCGCGATCCCCAAACGGCCCGGCTCCGGCGGCGCTACCGGGCCGGCCGGGCCGGCCTGGCCGGCCAACTCGACGATTACGCCTTTCTGGTCCAGGGCCTGCTCGATCTCTACGAAGCCACCTTCGAGATCCGTTGGCTGCAGGAGGCGGAAGCGCTGACCGATACCCAGATTGCCATCTTTCATGATCCCGAAAACGGCGGTTTTTTTGACGGCCCCGGGGAGGACGGCACCATCCTGGTGCGGTTGAAGGCCGATTATGACAGCGCCGAGCCCACCGGCAACTCGATAACGGCTATGAACCTGCTGCGCCTGGCCGGTTTTACCGCCAACCAGGCCTGGCGGGAAATGGCCGGCGCGACCATCAAGGCCTTCGCCCACCGTCTGGCGGAGTACCCGCCCATTCTGCCCCAGTTGCTGGTGGCCCACGGCTGCGCCCAGCGCCCGCCGCAGCAAATCATAATTGCCGGCACCCCGGCCGAGGAAGAGACCCAAAAAATGTTGGCCGCCATCCATAGCCGCTATCTTCCCAACACCCTGGTGATGCTGGCCGACGGTGGTCCCGGCCAGGATTGGCTGGCCCGCCGGCTGCCCCTGCTGCAGGAAATAAGCCGGATCGACAACCAACCCACGGTCTATGTCTGCCGGGATTTTCGCTGCAGCCGGCCCACCAACGATCCGGCCGAATTGGCCCGGCTGCTCGATGGCGCCGGCCCGCAGGGGGCCAACTCGAACGCTTAGCGCCCCCAGCCGGCCTGCTGGGCCGCTATGACGATGCGGGCACAGGCTTCGGCGTCCGAATCCGCCTGGTGGTGCCGCAGTTCGATGCCGAGCCGGCGGCAGACATCAGGCAACCTGGTCGGCCGGATATCCCATTGTTGCCGGGCCAGCTGCACAGTGCAGACAAATTGCTGCCGGGGCACCGGCAACCCGTGGGCGGCGCAACAGGCGGCCAGAACGCCCCGGTCGAAGGCCGCATTATGGGCCGCCAGAAAATCAGCCCTCTCCAGGTCCCGGCCGATCCCGGCCCAGACCGCGTCAAACCGTGGCGCGTCCTTGACGTCCTGCCAGGTCAGGCCATGAATATAGGTGAAGGCGAACCAGCGGGAGGGGGGCTGGATCAATTGGTAGTGGCGCCGCACGATGCAGCCATTTTCAACCAGCACCACCCCCACCGCGCAAGCGCTGTCCCGGCCATAGTTGGCGGTTTCAAAATCAATGGCGGCAAACACGGTCATCAGCAAAATCCGGCGCTTGGTTCATCGCTCCGCCGCCCGGGCACAATCAATGCAGATCAGGATGCTGGGATCCACCCGCAAGCGCCCCTCGGCAATGGGTTCGTCGCAGAGCAGGCAATAGCCGTATTCGCCCCGATCCAGGCGTTTCAGGGCGGTGCCGATCCGCTGTCTTTCGGCTTCCGCCTGGCGCTCGGCGGCCTGGGCCACCGCCTGCTGCTGCATGGCGTCCATCCGCGACAGCCGGCCCACCCGGGTCTGGTCCAGTTCAACCGCCCGGGCCGCCTCGGCTTGGGAACTCCGCCCCTCCTCGAGAACCAGGGCCCGGCTCAGCAGGCATTGGCGGAAATATTGCAAATCCAGCTCGTCACGCATGGTTGTTTTCCCTGGGCTTCCAGAGCTTAAGGCATGGTTTGCCATTCATCGTCGATCCGCAACTGGTAAGGTTTGAAGCGGATCTTGTAGTTCATCGCCGAGACATTTTCAATCCAGTAGCCCAGATAGAGAAACTCCAGGCCCAGGTAGCGGCACAACTCGATCAGGTAGAGGATATTGAGGGTGCCAGGGCTGCGGTCGGCCTTATCCGGGTCAAAGAAGAAGTAAACGGCATTGAGAGCGGTGGGAGAAAGATCGATCACCGCCAGGCCCAGCAACTGGTCTTCCAGGCGGTAGGCGACCTCGTAGGTTTCGACAATGGAGTTGAGGAAGAACCCGCCGTAGTAGTCAACCGCCCGCCCTTCCCTTTCCTCGGGGGCGAACATGCCGGGCTGGTCGGGATAACGCCGGGCCAGGAAGCGTTCACAGAGAGCCAATTTTCCCTCGCTGAGCTGCAAGGGCCCCTGGCTGACCCGGACATCCCGGTTGCGGCGCCAGACCCGGCGCTGATTGCGGTTGGGCTTGAAGTCGGCCACCCTGAGCCGGATCGGCACACAGCCCCGGCAGTCGGGGCAGGCCATGGTGTACATGGTGTTGCCGTTGCGGCGAAAACCCGCCTGCAAAAAATTATCCAGCACCTCTCCGCTCAGGGGCGGGCAAGGGGCCTGCCGGTAAACAGCCCGCCGTTTCAGGCCGTAAGGGCAGGTGGCGGCCACATCGAAAAGATAATCACGCATGATAAGATCGCATCTCAGTAAAGCAAGTAAGCCTGGCGGCGGCGGGCGAAATCAGCCAGTTCATCCTGCCAGGAAGCTTCCAGTTCCATGATTGATTCTCCGGCCAGCAGCCTGGGCCAGAGTTCTTCGTTGCCCAGAACCAGGTGGATCGGCAGCCGCTCGTACTCATATTCATAGGGCGGCGGTTTAAGGGCAAAATCGGGATAAAGCCGGGCCAGGGCCTGCAACAGGGCCAGGCTGGTGCGGTAAGGGCGATAAGTTGCCGGATCGGTGACGTGGAGCTGAAATCCGACGCAAGGCCGCCCGGCCCACTTGCCGGCCACCGGCTCGAACACCAGGGGCCGCAGGTGGCAACCCGGCAGGGGGGTGGCGGCGATGCCGGCCAGAATTTCCGCGTGGCGGCAGAATGGCGCCCCGAACAGCTCGAAGGGCATGGTGGTCCCCCGCCCTTCGGAAATATTGGTGGCCTCCCAGATAACCTGGCCGGGATAGACCAGGGCGCTCCGGGGGGTGGGCATGTTGGGCGAGGGGAAAACCCAGGGCAGGCCGGTATCGGCAAAAAGCATCTCCCGCCGCCAGCCGGCCATGGCCACCACTTGCAACCGGCAATCAAGGCCGAATTCGCCCCTGATCAGCAGGGCCAGTTCGCCCAGGGTCATGCCGTGGCGCATGGGAATGGGGTAGAGGCCGACAAAGGACCGGCATGATTCCCGCAGCAGGTTGCCCTCCAGGGCCACTCCGCCCACCGGATTGGGCCGGTCCAGGACCACCACCTCCTTGCCCTGCTCCGCCGCCGCCTCCAGGCAATAGGCCAGGGTGTAGAGAAAGGTGTAGACCCGGGTCCCGACATCGACCAGGTCGACCAGCAGGACGTCGCAATGGTCCAGCATCGCCGCCGTGGGCTTGCGAACTTCGCCGTAGAGGCTGAAGAGCGGCAAGCCGGTGACCGGATCGGTCATATGATCGGACTCGATCATATTATCCTGCTTTTCGGCAAAAAATCCATGCTGGGGGGAAAAGAGACAGGTCAGGTCTGCCCCGAAGGCCCGGCGCACCAGGTCGCGGCTGTGGCGAAAACGGTGATCGGTGGAGGCCTGGTTGCAAAGCAGGCCCAGGCGTTTACCCCGCAGACCGGCAGGGGGATCCTGCAGCAAACGTTCAAGGCCCAGGGTGATCATCGGGCTGGCCACTCCTTGATATCGGTACGGGCCGCCACCACCTGGCCCTGCCCACTCGCCGCCGGTTGGGGCATAAGCTGAACTGAAGCCGGGCAGGTTGCTTGCAGCGACCCCGTCCTTTTTGATTGCGGTTTTACGGCCTTTCGTTACACTTTAATAGTTGGGCGAAATGCAGCGGCCAACCCTGATGCCCCGGCGGGGTTGCCCGGGGGCGTTACCGTTCCCTCGGGCTGCATGGTTGGCACCGAATGCTCAACATTAACCCGCCGGCGCCAAAAAATCACCCTCAATGGCAAAACAATAAGGGTAGCCGGCGCCGCGAGGGAAAAATAAACTCAACCTCCTCTCCCGCTCGCGGGGGGCGGAGAAAGCCGATCAACCGTGGAGAAAGTTAAATGAAAATTGCCATCAGCGGGAAGGGCGGAGTGGGAAAAACCACCATCATGGCCCTGCTGGCCCGCCAGTTCAAGGAGATGGGCCAGGAGGTCCTGGTGATCGACGCCGACCCCAGCCCCCATATGGCCCAGAGCCTGGGAGTACGTGAGGCGGATAAAATCCGGCCGATTTCGGAAATGGCGGAACTGCTCAAGGAACGTTCGGGTCGGGTCGAGGGTTCGGCCTTCTACAATATCAATCCCCAGGTTGATGATTTGCCGGCGCGTTTCATCGTGGAGGCCGACGGGATCAATCTGATGGTCCTCGGGGCCATTCAAAGCGCCGAAAGCGGCTGCGCCTGCGCCGAGAACACGGTTTTGAAAAGATTACTGACCAAGCTGCTGCTCAAGCCGGCCCAGGTGGTGCTGCTGGACATGGAGGCCGGGGTCGAGCACCTGGGCCGCGGCACCATCGTCGGGGTGGACCGGCTGCTGATCGTGGTCATCCCTTCCCAATCGGGAATCCGCACCGCCCTCAAGATTAAAAAACTGGCCGAGGAGTGCCGGATCAAAAATATTTCGTTTGTCGGCAACCTGGTCCAGGATCCCGAGGACGAGCAATTTCTCCGGGAAGGCCTGGGCGAAGCGCCCCTGGTCTGCTTTCCCGATTCTCCCGCCATCCGCCGCACCGAAAGAAAAGGGCTGGCGGTGACCGGCGCCTTAAGCGATGTCGCCCAGGTTACCCGTGACCTGGTGACGGCCCTGCAGGCCAAGTGAGCCATGGCCCGGATTCTGACCGCGGATATCGGCGGCACCAACAGCCGCTTCGGTTCTTTTGACCTCACTGACAGCGGCGAATTGACCCTCCAGGCGGTCCGCTGGCTGCCCACCGAACCGACCGGCTCCCTGGCCGGCCAATTGACCTTGCTGGGCGAAGGGGATTTTCCCCTGCACCCGGCCCGGGCCGATATCGCGGTGTTTGCGGTGGCCGGCCCGGTGGAGGCCGGCCGGCGAAGCAAATTGCCCCTGGCCGGGTGGGAAATCGACCTTGATCAACTGGAGCGGGAATTTCCCCTGACCCGGACGCTCCTGATCAACGATTTTTTCGCCCAGGCCCTGGCGGTGGGCGGCCCTCCCGGCCGCGACGCCCGCCTGATTCTGGCCGGCAACCCCGACCCTGCCGCTCCCCTGGCCGTGATCGGCGCCGGTACCGGGCTCGGCAAGGCTTTGCTGGTGGCCGACGGCCGAGGTGGTCACCTGGTGGTCCCCTCGGAAGGCGGCCACGCCGATTTCCCTTTCGGGGGCGGCCGGGAACAGCAGTATCAGAATTTTTTGCTGGAAAAATGCGGCGGCTCCTATCTTTCCGGCAACACCGTGGTTTCCGGTCAAGGCCTCAGTTACCTGCACGAATTTCTCGCCGGCGCCGAACTTTCCCCGGCCCAAGTGGTGCGGGAGTTCCCCGCCCATCCGGAATCCCATGCCTGGGCGGCCCGCTTCTACGGCCGGGTCGCCCGCAACTATGTGCTGGAAACCCTGGCCCTGGGGGGGCTCTATATCGCCGGCGGAGTCGCGGCCAAGGCCCCCGAACTACTTGAGCATCCGGCCTTCCGGGAGGAATTCCACCACTCCCCCACCATGGGGCATCTGCTCCGCCGGGTGCCGGTGCGGCTGATCAGCGACGAAAACAGCGGCCTTTGGGGGGCCGCCATCCAGGCCCGCCGCCTGCTAACCAGTTGAGCCCGGTCGGGTCGGGTTATAGGAAAGGATCTTTATGAATGTTTTACTGGGCTTGCTGGTCGGCTCCCTGCTGGTATACCTGCTGGCCTATACCGATTTCGTCCTGAGCCGGCAACTGAAGGAACGGATCGCGGCCGTCAACGCCCACGGCGAACGCTTTTATCATTATAAGCCGCTCAGCGCCGCCAAGGTGGCGGGCTTGAGCCTGCTCTACTGGGCGATTCCCTCTTTTTTGATCAGCCCGGCCCTTTACCTGGAATACCGGCTGGGGTTGACCCTGCTGGCCTGGGCCGGCCTGACCGCCGGTCTGTACTATTACCTGCGCCGGCGCACCTCGCGGCAAACCGCCCGCCAGGCTTTGCCCCTGCTGCTGGGCGCCGCCATTGCCGCCGGCCTGCTGTTGGGCCCGCTTCTGGCGGCCCTGCGCCGGCTGTTGATCGGTTGAGCACCCGGCTCCTCCGGTCGATCAAGCAAGCCCGCCGGATCGGCCGGGAAGCCGGGACAGCGGCCGGGGGAAATAATCACCGCCCGACCATAACCGCAACCACGGCCTTGCCATGACCATTCGCCAAGTTGAGCATTTCCCCGATGCCGCCGCCCTGGCCGCGGCGGCGGCGGCTTTCCTGCTGACTTCCGCCCGGGCAGCGGTCAAGGCCCGGGGCCGTTTTTCCCTGGTCCTGGCCGGCGGCCGCACCCCGGAAACCCTCTACCGGCTGCTCGCCGCACCGCCCCTGGCCCAGCAAATGCCCTGGCCGGACATCCACATCTTTCAAGGCGATGAGCGCTGCGTGCCCCCCGATCATCCGGCCAGCAATTATCGCCTGGCCGCCGCCAGTCTGCTCCGCCCGGGTTTGATTCCCGTCGCCAACATCCACCGGATGCGCGGCGAGGCACCGGATCCGAGCCAGGCCGCGGCCGACTACCAGCGCCAGGTGGAAGAATTTCTCGCCGGGGAGGGCTTTGACCTGGTCCTGCTGGGCATGGGACCCGACGGCCATATCGCCTCGCTTTTCCCCGGCTCACCCTGGCTGACCGCCCGGGACCGGCTGGTGGCGGCGGTAACCGAACCCACCGGCGACCCGCCCCTGCCCCGGCTGACCCTGACCCTGGCGGCCATCAACCGGGCCGCCACGGCCCTGATCATGGTCACCGGCCCGGAGAAAGCGCGGATCGTCGAGGAAATTATCCGCGACCGCCAAGCCGCCGCCGGCAAGTACCCCGCCGCCCTGGTCGCCCCCCGGAACCAGCTTTGCTGGCTGGTCGGCAGCTAAGGGAGCACGGCATGGATTTCAAGGCAAGCCATCGGGCCAAAATGAAGCCAATCGCCAGTCGGCTGCTCTGGGCAGCCGGCCTCGCTCTACTGCTGGCGCTGCTGCCTGGGCCGGGGGGCACCCAGGCCGCAAGTCCCGCCCCGGAAAGCGGAGGCTGGCCGCAAATCGAAATCGCCAGCGATCTGGCTCCCATTGAGGGCCTGCTGGCCGGCGGCAGCTTCCGCCTGGAACTGGGGCCACCCCCCGCCCCGCAAGGTGTCGTTGAACCTGATCCCGAATCCCCTTCGCCCCTGCATGGCCGCCTGGAAATGGAGCTGCGGCCGGACTTTACCGCCGCCGAAACCGCGCCGCTTGCCAAGCTCCAGCGGCTTACCGTGCTGGCCCAGGGCCTGATTGCTCCCACCCTGGACGCTCTGGACGATGGCAGCGCCGAGATCCTCCTGGATTTTGCCGACCAGCCGAGCCTTGCCCTGCGGGCCGGTTTCAGCCTGCGGCAGGATTCGACCGGCCTTAGGGCAGCCGTCGAACTGGCGGAGCTCAGCTTGCCGGAAGCTCAACCGCTGCTGGCCCTTATCCCCGGCTGGCCGCCATTGCTGACCCTGGAAAAGGGCCGGCTTAACCTCAATTTCGACCTGGCTTACGACGGCGGCCTGACCGGCGCCGGCCAACTTGCCCTCCAGGATAGTGGCGGCATCCATGCCACCGCCTTTTTCCGCGGCCTGGATCTGACTATTCCCTTCCATCTGGTTTCCCCGGAGGATGAAGGGGCGGAGAACGGTGGCCCGCTGCTCCGGGCCGGCATCAGTGCCACCATCGCCGAATTCAACCCCGGCGTCGCCCTCGCACCGGTTCGGGCCGAGCTGTCTTACCAGGTGCCGCTAAGCGACCCCGGCCAGGGCCGGCTGGTCATCGACATGCTGACCGCCGATCTGCTCGGCGGCCGGATTGCGGCCGAACCTACCGCGCTGGCGCTGGGCGCCCCGGCCGGTAAGCTGGACCTCGAAGTGGTCGGCATCGACCTGGAACGGGTGCTGGCCATCCACCCGGTAGAGGGGCTGCATGGCAGCGGCCTGATCGACGGCCGGCTGCCGCTGCGCTGGGGTCCGGACGGTTTCGGAACCAGTGCCGGAACCCTGGCCGCCCGCTCGCCCGGCGGCCAACTGCGCTACGACTCGCGAGCCGCCGCCGCCCTGGCCCAGCGCAATCCCGCCATCAAACTGGTGCTCGACGCCCTGGCCGATTTCAATTACAATGTCCTTACCGCCGGGGTCGACTACCGGGAAGACGGCACCCTGAACCTGGCCCTGCGCCTGGAGGGCTCCAACCCCGCGTTTGAACGGGGCCGGCCCGTTCACCTCGAGATCAACCTCGAGGAAAACATCCCGGCCTTGCTGGCCAGCCTGCAGTTGGCCAACCGGATCAGCGACACCATTCGTCAACGCATTGAGGAGCGCTACCGATGAACATTTTTTCGTCGCGGCATGCGAACATGAAAGTTTTGCCCGTCTGGGGGCTGATCGCCGCCAGCCTGCTGGCGTTGCTGCTGGCCACTGCCTGTTCTCCCAAGGTGCAGCTGATGGCCCCCACCGAGCCCATTCACATCAAGCTGGACGTTAAAATCGAACACGAAATCCGGATCAAGGTCGAGCAGCAGCTCGATCAGATCTTGAGCCCGGAAAGCGGTCTGTTTTAAGGAGGCAACCGTTATGCGCTGCACCAATCCGATTTCCGGTTTTTCCCTGCGTATCATCCCAATCCTGCTGCCGCTGCTGCTGGCCCTGCTGGTCCTGCCCGCCGCCGCCATGAGCCTTAAGGATGCCATGGATTCCCTGGGCGAGGCCAAAACCAGCGGGCTGGTCGGCGAGCAGGCCGACGGCTATCTCGGCGTGGTCCGGGATGAAGGCCAGGCTGCCGCCATCGCCCGCCTGATCAATGAGGCCCGCCGGGCCGAGTACCTGCGGCTGGCCAAGGAAAACAATATTGATTTAAGCGACGTGGAGGCCTTGGCCGGCAAAAAGGCGATCGAACGGACCCCGGCCGGCCAGTATGTGCGTCTGCCTTCCGGCGAATGGCTGCGCAAATAGAAGCCCAGGACGCCGATCAGGCCGCCGCCCTGATCCTGGCCGCCGGCGGCATCCTGGAAAAGACCGCCGGCCCCCTGACCCTGATCGCCGTGGTTCACCGGGAACGTTACGACGACTGGAGCCTGCCCAAGGGCAAGCAGGAGCCGGGGGAAACCCTGCAGCAAACCGCCCTGCGGGAAGTGCGGGAGGAAACCGGTTTTGCCGTCCGCTTTACCGGTTTTGCCGGCTGCGTCCATTACCGGCACGGCCGCCGGCCCAAGGTGGTGCTTTACTGGAAAATGGTGCCGGAGCAGGAAGCCGAATTCAAACCCTCCCCGGAAGTGCAGCGCCTGCTCTGGCTCACTCCCCCCCAGGCCCTGGCCCGGGTGACCTACGAGGACGAAAAAAAACTGCTGCGCCAGGTCTATCAGCTCTAAGCCGCGCCGGCCGGCGGCGGCCGGTGCGGAAAAACAACTGAACCCTGGCATTTGGCCCGGCCCACGCCTTTCACTCCACCCTGCTCTTTTTCTTGCTCTTGCCTCTTAACCGCAACCAGCTAAATTAACGTGACCCTGCGTCTGCCCGTTGAAGATATCCTGCCGGAACTGCGCCGCCGCCTGGCCGCGGAACCGGCGCTGATCCTGACCGCCCCGCCGGGCTCGGGCAAGACCACGGTGGTGCCGCCGGCCCTGCTGGCGGAGCCATGCGAACCAGGACCAGGGCAACCAGCAAGGG
>NZ_JBIPKI010000019.1:0-38129 GCF_044068515.1 Desulfurivibrio nitratireducens | reverse complement strand
ATAGATAACAGGAAACTCCAGCCCCGTCCGAGTTTTTGTTTAATGCAACCGCTCCCCGGCCCGCCAAGCAATCCACGAACTGCGTGGGGCAAAACTTTTCCGGCAGAAGCCTTGACTTTTACCGTAAACGAGTTATCATGCCTTGATCTGACGCGGGGTGGAGCAGTCCGGTAGCTCGTCGGGCTCATAACCCGAAGGTCGGAGGTTCAAATCCTCCCCCCGCTACCAGCAAATGATCAAGGGTTTAGCAGATTGCGCCGCTAAACCCTTTTTTTTTAGCCTGTTAACCGAGGAGTTCTTCATGGCGGCCGACGTAGCGGAAATTACGATTAATTATGAGGAAGACGGGGTATTGCTGGTCAAGGAACTGGCCAAGGAAGTTCTCAGCAAAGGAGCCTGGGCGACCATCATCTTTCGCTTCCAGCAGTGGGACAAGAAAAAGGGAGCTTACGGCCCCGATCAGTACACGATCCGCCGTTATCGCAAGGTAGGCGGCCAGTATTCCCAGCAATCCAAGTTCAACATTTCCAGCCGCGACCAGGCCGCCAAGATTGCTGAAATTCTGGGGCGTTGGCTCCAGGAGTAGTGAAGGCGGCTTCGCAGGTGCCCCGGGAAATTAACCGTTCCTTAAAGCCGATTGACGCCCCCCGGCCGACACGATATAAAATAAGAGTTTATTACTGCGGCCATTACGGCCGGGAGCCAGAAATTGCGGGAAACATTATATGCGCAAAGGGCATAAGCGAGAACTGATCGGCAACGAAGGGAAGATGATCCTGGATACCGTCCGCCGCCTTAACCGGCGTAATGCGGTCGATCATCTTCTTAAGATGCTGAAGAAAACCCATCCCGCCGATATCGCCTGGACCTTTCGCCATCTTACCCCCAACGAGCGTCGCAGCATCTTCAACATCATCGCCCAGACCGAAATGGTGGGCGAATTCATCAGCGAGCTTGATGAATCAATCATGCTCGAACTGGTGAGCGAGCTTACTCCCCAGTACATGGCGGCCATCGTCAAGGAGATGGACAAGGACGACGCCGCCGACCTCCTCGAGGCCCTGCCCGAGGAAATGGCCAATGAGATCCGCAAGCTCATGGGCAAGGCCGATCGGGAAGAGGTGGACGCCCTCCTCAAGTACGATCCCGAGACCGCCGGCGGCCTGATGTCGCCTGACTTCATGGCCTTTGACGAGGAAATGTCGGTGGGGGAGGCCATCCGGAACGTGCAGGAACGCAGTGAGGAATCCGAAACCTCTTTTTACCTCTACACCACCCACGGACCGGAAAAACAGTTGGCCGGGGTGCTGTCCCTGCGTGAACTGCTGCTCCATCCTCCCTATCGCCTGCTCAAAAACGTGATGAACCCCAAAGTGATCGCGGTTTCCACCATCACCCCCCAGAATGAAGTGGCTCATATCGTTTCTCAGTATAATTTCCTGGCCGTGCCGGTGGTGGATTCCTCCTACAAGCTGCTGGGGATCGTCACCGTTGACGACGTCATCGACGTTATCCGGGAAGAGGCCACCGAGGATTTCCTGCGGATGGCCGGCGCCGGCAAGGACCAGGAAATCCTGCTCAAACCCGTCTTGGAAAACGCCAAAACCCGGGCTCCCTGGTTGTTTGCCACTTTGGTCGGCGGGGTGGCAGCCGCCTTTATCATCACTTTTTTTGAAGACGAACTGGCCCAGGTGCTGGCCCTCACCGCCTTTATCCCGGTGGTGGCGGGCATGGGGGGGAATATAGGTACCCAGTCCAGTACCATCGTGGTCCGCGGCATTGCCACCGGCCGAGTCAATATGGACGAACTTTTCCAGGTGATTTTCAAGGAAATGCGGGTCGGCCTGATTCTGGGCGGAGCCTATGGAGTTTTCCTCGGGCTGTTGGCCTGGCTGGGCTATACCGAGCCGGCCCTGCTGGGGGTGGTGGTTGGGCTGTCGATCCTGATGGTGATGACCCTGGCGGCCAGTATGGGGGCGGCCATACCCTTGATCCTGCGCCGTTTTAATGTCGATGCCGCCATCGCCACCGGCCCCTTTATCACCACGGCGATGGATATTGTCGGGATTACGGGTTATTTTGTGATCGCCAAAGTTCTCCTCGGTCTTTAAGATGAAAACCCCTCGTTTTGCCAAACCCGCTCGCCGGGTGCCGGTGCTGCTGCTGCTGGTGATTATTATTGCTGGCTGGTGGTGGTTTTTTCATGAAGGAACGGAAGCTCCGTTGCCGCCGCCGGAACCTCGGGAAATTACCGCCCGGGGCGATCTGGCCGCCGCCGAGAAAACGGCCATCGAGATTTTCAGCGCCGCTTCCCCGGCGGTGCTCTTCATTACCACCATCGAGCTGCGCCGCAGTCTATTTTCCCTCAACATCTACGAGTTGCCCCGGGGGACGGGGTCTGGTTTCATCTGGGACCAGGATGGCCATGTGGTCACCAATTACCATGTAATCGAAGATGCCAACCGGGTAGAGGTGACCCTGGCCGATCAAAGCTCATGGTCGGGCAGGGTGGTGGGGGTGGCGCCGGACAAGGATCTGGCGGTCCTCAAGATCGACGCCCCGGCAGAGCGGCTCACCTCCTTGCGCATCGGGACCTCGAGCGATCTGCTGGTCGGTCAGCAGGTCTTTGCCATCGGCAATCCTTTCGGCCTTGACCAGACCATGACCTCGGGGATTGTTTCCGCCCTGGGCCGGGAGATTCGGGCGGTGACCGGCAGAACCATTCAGGGGGTTATCCAGACCGACGCCGCCATCAATCCAGGCAACTCCGGCGGCCCCCTGCTGGACAGCGCCGGGCGCCTGATCGGAGTAAACACCGCCATTTACAGCCCTTCCGGGGGCAGCGCCGGAATCGGTTTCGCGGTGCCGGTGGACGTTGTCAACCGGGTAGTGCCGGAAATAATCCGCTACGGGCGGGTGATTCAGCCCGGATTGGGCATCACCGTGGCCCATGAGCAGCTGGCCCGCCGCCTGGGGGTGGAAGGAGTCCTGATCGTCAATATCCGCCCCGGCAGCAGTGCCGAAGCCAGCGGGTTGCGGGGCAGCCGCCAAGTGGGGGGAGACTTGATCCTGGGGGATGTCATCATTGCCGTGGCCGGTGCGCCGGTTCGTAATTTCGATGAATTGCGCAACAGGATGGATAATTTTCGGGTCGGCGATGCCGTTGACCTGACCATTATCCGGGATGGGGAAGAGATGCTGGTAAACGTGGTCCTGGAAGAGGTAAGCTGAAGGTGAGTTGGTGGACCAGGGCGCTGAGGAGTCTCATTTCCGCCGACGAACGTGACCGGCTTGATCTGTTCAGGGTGTTTCCCAGCATTCGGCGCTTTCTGGCCGCCCGGCATAATTACGCCTACATGCGGATCGCCAGTGATCTGCTTTTTATTCTAATCCTGCTGCTGGGTATTTTCGGCCCCCGCAATCCCGAGCATAACGTGGTGGTTTTTCTGAGTTGGGGGGTGATCTGGCCGATCATCGTCCTCAGTTGGTTCTTTGTCGGCCGCATGTGGTGCGGGATTTGTCCCTTCCCCGGCCTGGGAGTTTTTCTGCAGAACAAAGGCTGGACGCTTAATCGTCCGGTGCCGCGCATCCTGCAGAAATACGGGGTTTACAGCTCGGTTTTTCTCCTGGCCCTGATTATCTGGACGGAAGTGGTGGGGGGGCTCGATCGCTCCCCGCTGGGAACCACCTTTTTCCTGCTGGCCATCGTTTTCGGAGCCTCTCTGCTCTCGGTGCTTTTTCCCGGCCAGGCCTGGTGCCGCCATCTTTGTCCCCTGGGCCGAATCAGCGGGGCCGCCGCCACCTTGGCGATCACTGAGTTCCGGCCTGATCATGACAAATGCCGGGGCTGCACCACTTTTGCCTGCAAGAAGGGAGAGCCGGGCAAGCGGGGCTGCCCGGTCTATCTCGGGGCTTTCAATGTCCAGAACAATCTCCACTGCCTGGTCTGCGGCCATTGTCTGCCGGCCTGTGACCGGGACTCACCGCAACTGCTGCTGCGTAACCCCTATTCGGAGTTGATCCGCAACAAGGGCAGATACATTACCTGCAGCTATATTGTTCCTTTCCTGATCGGTTCGCAACTTGCCCGGTTTTTCCGGGAAACTCCGAGCTATGCCCAGTTGCAGCAGTCCTTGGGGTTTTCCGATGCGGTTTTGTTCAGTATTCTGCTGGTGCTGGGTTTCGCGGCGGTAATCGGGGTAATTAATTACGGGGCCAAGCTGTTCGGGGTCACCGAAGATCCCATGTTCGGCCGCTTCTCCCCCCTGGTGCCGATCCTGATCCCCCTGGCGTTCTGCGGGGAGCTGGTCTACCGCATGCATTACTTCACGGCCGGCATCGGTGATTTCCTGCCCACCGCCGGCCGCCAGTTCGGTCTGCTGCTCCTGGAAAAAATGCAGTTTACCATCCCCGACCTGCCGGTGCAGATCCTGGCCGCGGTTTTCATGCTCAACGGTACCATCGCCGGCCTTTACATTCTCTGGCAGTTCTGTCTCAAGGATTTCGCCGGGATGGTCAAGTTCAGTAACTTTTTGGGGATCAACGTGCTGATCATTCTGCTGCTGGTGGCCTATCTGGCCGTTATTTTTTAGGTTCAAGGCTCAAAGTCGTCGAGGCTTCAGCCCGGCTTATCGAACTGCTGCAGGAAAGTCTCCCTTTTCTTTTTGGCCAGCTCCCGCATATCCTTGATCTGGTCCGATTCGTCGATGATTTCCCGTCCGACAATCTCTTCCAGTACATCTTCCAGGCTGATTACTCCGGTAAAGCCGCCGTATTCGTCGACCACCACGAAAAGGTGGCGGCGCAATTCAAAAAAATCGAGCAGAATTTTGGTCAGGCGGGCGGATTCAGGCACGAAATGGACTGGCTGCATTAACTCCCGAAGCAGCAGCTGGTCCTTGTCGGCGGCGGCACTCAGCAGCACATCCTTGCGCAGGACCATGCCCACAATATTGTCCGCCTCGCCATCGTAAACGGGAACCCGGCTGTGATAATTCCATTTTTTCTCGAATTCCCGCGCCTCCCCTACGGTGAGATCGGCGCTCAGGGTGAAGGTAACGGTTCGGGGTGTCATGGCTTCGCGGACCCTTTTGTGACGCAGTTCGAGAATATTGGTGATTACACTGGCCTCCTGGGCGTCGATGGCGCCGGTTTTCTGGCTGATGGCGGCAAAGGCCGCGACCTCCTTGGCCGAAACCAGCACCTCTTCGCTACGGCCACCACCCAGAAGGCTGGTGATGCCCTGGATCAGCCAGACCGCCGGGCCCAGCAGTTTTACCAGCCAATGCAGAGGCAGGGTAATCCAGGGGGCCAGAATTTTACTGTAGGTAACGCCCAGAGTCTTGGGGAGAATTTCCGAAAAAAGGAGGATGCTGAGGGTGAAGGCCACGAAGAACCAGGCCAGGTGCTGTTCGCCGAAGACCACGGCGGCGGCGG
This sequence comes from Desulfurivibrio nitratireducens, assembly GCF_044068515.1. Classification (NCBI taxonomy): domain Bacteria; kingdom Pseudomonadati; phylum Thermodesulfobacteriota; class Desulfobulbia; order Desulfobulbales; family Desulfobulbaceae; genus Desulfurivibrio; species Desulfurivibrio nitratireducens. The sequence continues at coordinate 32,693 of NZ_JBIPKI010000019.1, read as the reverse complement.
CCCCGGCCACCGCCGCCCCGGCGGTGTTGGCGATGGTGTTGAGGGTCAGAATGGCGGTTATCGGGCGATGAATATCCTTTTTCAGTTTCTTGAGAATTTTCCCGATATAGGGGCGTTTCTGGGCCAGCAGCTCCACCCGGCTCAGAGGCACGGAATAAAGCACGGCCTCCATAATGCTGCAAAGGGCGGAAACCACCAGGGCAAAACCGACTGCTAAGACAAGCTGGGCGAGCACGGCGAACCTCCAGTACGTTAAGACAGCGGCAGGATATGATTTTCAGGGCCCGATCTTACCGGGATCAAAATTATTACTCCAGCGGAATCTTGCCGCAAGCCCGCCGTTGGTCCTGGGCCGGGACTTGCGGACCTGGCCTCCGGGGGATAGGCGGGCATATTTTTGCGGGCAATTATTTTTTATGGTATAAATGCGGGTTTAGCAACAGGGCAAGTTGTCCGCTGCAATAATATTGAGAAGGAGAATGTCCGGTTATGGCCGATGAAGAAAATTTAGGAACGCCGGCGGGCGCCGGTCATCGTTTTGGCGGCCAGGATATAGATCCGGCCCTGACCCGTTTGGTCGTAGGCCTGGGCTTGTTGGGACTGTTGCTGCTGATCGCGATTGCCCGCCAGCCGCTGCTTGATCCTGCCGACTTGCCTCTCCCCAAGAGCGAGTTGCCCAGCCCGGTTATGCTGGTGACGGTGGAAGACAGTGCGGGGATGATTTCCTATTTGCGTGAACAGGGCTTGTGGGATCTGGATGACAGCGGCTACTTGTCGCCGGTCATTTTTGCCTCATTCCCCCATGATATCGCAGGCTTAAATGATACGGACCGCAAACGCATGTTCCTCCATGCCCTGGCGCCCACCGCCTTGGTGGCCCTGGCCGAGGTGAGCCAGGAACGGGCGGAACTGTTGAAAATAATCGACCGGATGGACCTGGAATCATGCACCTTGGACCAATTGCTGGACGGGGCGGTGGAGCATAACCAGTGCGGCCTGAGCCGGGCAGAGGTCGATTTTCTCGAAGAATTGTGCGCCAAATACCGCACCGACCATCTCAAGGTGCTGCTCAACCGAGTTGACGTCGTTCCCCTGAGCCTGGTGCTGGCCCAGGCGGCCATGGAGTCATCCTGGGGAGCTTCCCGTTTCGCCCTGGAAGGGAATAATGTTTTCGGGATCTGGACCTGGGGCCAACATGGCATGGTCCCGGCCAACCGGGAGCAGGGGATGACTCATCGGGTGGCCATCTACGACTCCCTGCTCGATTCGGTGCGCTCCTATCTGTTGATGCTGAACCGGGTCGGAGCTTACCGGACCCTGCGAGAAATCAGGCGGGAAAGCAGGGACCCCTTGGAGCTGGTCAACGGCTTAAAATACTATTCGGAGAAACGGGAGGAATATGTGGCGGATCTTGATCGCCTTATCCGGGTCAATCAGCTCCAGCGTTATGACAATTTTACCCTGGCCCTGCCTCCCCAGCAAGTTCTGGACCAATTTGACAGCGAGCCGGTGATTGTAACCCGCCGGGATTTTTGATTGTCGGGGAATTTTTATGACGATTGGGTGTTTGTTTATGATTGGCCCCGGCCCGGGAGTACGATGATGTCAAGGGAATCGCAAATCCGATTGGCCCCAAGGGCCTGGTCCTTTTCCCGGGGGAGCTTTTTAGCCCTGCTGCTGGCCTGGTTCCTGCTGGTGCCGGGACCGGCGCTGGCCGGGGAGCCGCGGGGCGACGCGACGATTTTTATATATCACCATTTTGGTGACGAGCGCTATCCCACGACCAACGTGGGAATGGATCAATTCCGCGAGCAAATGGCTTACCTGGCGGTCCATGATTACCAGGTTATTCCGCTGGCGGAGTTGGTGGCCAGTTTGCGCGATGGTAAGCCCCTGGCCCCTAAAACCGTGGTTATCACCATTGACGACGGCTATCACACCACTTTCAGCGAAGCCTGGCCGGTTTTGCGGGAATATGGTTACCCGTTCACGGTTTTTCTTTATGTCGAGGGACTCGAAAGGGGATACCCCAACTATTTAACCTGGGATCAGGTGGAGGAAATGGCCGCCGCCGGCGTGGACTTTCAAGATCACAGTTACTCGCACCATCGTCTGGCCGATTGGCCCTCCGGGATGAGCGAAGTTGAATACCGCCGCTGGATCCGGGCCGATCTGGCCCGGGGAGCGGCGATCATGGAGCGCCGCCTCGGGGTCAAGCCCCGTTTTATGGCGATTCCTTACGGTGAGTACAATGATGTTGTCCTTGCGGAGATCCGCGAGGCGGGCTACGAGGCGGCCTTGACCCAGGATGCCGGCTCGGTCAGTGACGACACCGAGCTTTTTCTGATCCCCCGGGAACCGATCCTCGGTACTGAATGGGCAAGCCTGGAACATTTCCGCCAGGTCCTGGAGCGAATTGACCTGCCCTTTGCCGACATGACGCCGGATTTTGCTCCCCTGAGGGAAAACCCTCCGGCCCGCTTTGGGGCCAGGCTTCTGTACCCGGAACGTTACCGGCCGGATTCCTTCGGAATTTTCGTCAGTGAACTGGGATGGCAGCAGGCCACCCTGGAGGGTGATTGGGTTTATATCGACAACGAGACCCCGCTGACCCGCAGGATAAACCGCGTTATGATCAGCGCCCGGGAGCGGGAAAGCGGCCGCACGGCCCTGCGTTTCTGGATGCTGACCAATCCTCCGGCCCCCTGAGTACACCCGTTGGCGGCATTGGTCTGGGTGGTGCCGGCGGGCAGCAAGCACGAGCTATTCCACTTTTTTGTTTTCTCGTTGTAATGACGGCTCTGTTAAACAATTTAATTTTGACATCAAAGGGTAAAGAAGGTAATTCTGGGGCGGCTTGTTTTGGGCCGACCTGATCCGCAGGGGCCGCCAGCCGTTAAGGTGAGAAGTACCCCGGGGACGGGCGGGCCAGGCGGGGGGGCGAAGTTTGGCCCGGCGGCTTAACCGGCCGGCCGCGGTTCGTGGTGAGGAAAGTAGCAAGCTATACGGCAAATATTTATCTTAATGAGGATCATGGATGCGGGAAATAAGGGTGGGATTGATCGGATTCGGTACGGTAGGAAGCGGCACCGCCGAGGTTTTGCGGCAGCAGGCGGAAAGATTGCGCCGCAAAACCGGGATGGACATCCGCCTGCACCGGGTGGCGGATATCGCCATTGCCGCCTTGCCGCCGGAGTTTGCCGGAGTTGAACTGACCCGGGATGCCGAACAGGTATTCGCTGCCGCCGATATTGATATCGTGGTGGAATTGATCGGCGGCATTGAGCCGGCCAAAAGCTTTCTGCTCAAGGCCATCGCCCACGGCAAGCATGTGGTCACGGCCAACAAGGCCCTGATCTCCCAGCACGGCCGGGAAATTTTCGCCGCGGCGGCGGAAAAGAACGTCGAGGTGGGATTCGAGGCCAGCGTCGGCGGCGGCATTCCGGTGATCAAGGCTCTTAAGGAAGGACTGGTGGCCAACCGGATCGAAGCCATTATCGGAATTATGAACGGGACCGCCAATTACATCCTCAATCGGATGACCGACGAAGGCCTCGATTTTGCCAGCGTACTTAAGGATGCCCAGGCCCACGGTTATGCCGAAGCCGACCCCACCTACGACATCGAGGGGATCGACACCGCCCACAAACTGGTGATCCTGATGAGCATGGCTTACGGCGCCCATGTCCGCCTGGACCAGGTCACCACCGAGGGGATCAGCCGCATCGAACCCATTGATATCGAATTTGCCCGGGAGTTCGGCTACCGCATCAAGCTGCTGGCCATCAGCCGCAACCATGGCGACAGCTTCGAAGCCCGGGTTCACCCTACCATGGTGCCGACCCGGGAACTGCTGGCCAATATCGGCGGGGCCTTCAATGCCATCCAGTTCACCGGCGACATGGTGGACGATGTTCTGCTCTATGGCCAGGGGGCCGGCAAGATGCCCACCGGAAGCGCGGTGGTGGCCGACATTGTCGATATTGCCCGCAATATCATCAATAACGCGATCAACCGGGTGCCGAGCCTTGGTTATCTGCCCTCCTCCTTCCGGGAGATCGACATCACTCCCTTGGAACGGCTGCGCTGTCCCTACTATTTTCGGGTTACAGTGCAGGACAAACCGGGGGTACTCTCCGCCATTACCGGGATTCTGGGCCGGCACGGGATCAGTATCAAGTCCGTGCTCCAGCAGGGTCGGGAAGAGCAGGGGGTGGTCCCGGTGATGATGCGGGCTTACGAGGCCGAGGAGGCGGCGGTGCAGGCCGCGTTGGCCGAAATCGACTCTCTGGAGGTTTGCGCCGCCCCGACTGTGAAGATCCGGATTATGGATGACGAGTGAAATGAGTCCGGCCGACAGCAAGAAACAGAGCCGCAACTCCGGGCGACCATTAATGGCGTATAGCCAGGTGAAATCTTGGCGCAACAAGGCACCCGGCGAGGGCATGTGATGAAGTACGTTATTTTAGTGGGCGACGGGATGGGCGATATGCCCATTGCGGCCCTGGGCGGCCGCACCCCCTTGGAGGCCGCCGCCACGCCGGTGATGGATTTTGTCGCCGCCCGCGGACGGCTTTTCCGCCTGCAAACAGTGCCGCCGGGCTTTGCCCCCGGCAGTGACGTGGCCAATCTTTCCCTGCTGGGTTATTTGCCGGCCGAATGCTACAGCGGCCGGGCCCCGCTGGAGGCGGCCAGCATGGGAGTCGAATTGCCCCCGGACGCCGTCGCCTTTCGCTGCAACCTGGTAACCCTGGAGTATGCCGCTCCCCAAAGCGTTACCATGGTTGACTACAGTGCCGGCCACATCGATACGGCCACCGCCGCTGAACTGATCAGGATGCTGGACCGGGAACTTGGTTCGGAATACTGCCGCTTTTACCCCGGCATCAGTTACCGCCATCTCCTGGTCTGGCGGCGGGATTGCGCCGGGTTGGTCACCGTTCCCCCCCATGATCACAGCGGCCGGGAGGTCGGCGAGTTGTGGCGCCGCTACCTGGCGGTGCCGGGCTTGGCCGATGTCGTGCAGGGGGCCGGCGAACTGCTCAATGCCGCCCCGCTCAACCGGCAGCGGCGGGCGGCGGGCCGCAATCCGGCCAATGCCATCTGGCTCTGGGGGGAGGGCAGGCCGCCGGCCATGCCGACGCTCAAGGAGCAATACGGGGTCAGCGGCGCCCTGATCTCCGCCGTTGATCTCCTCAAAGGCATCGGGGTTTACGCCGGGATGGAAATCATCAATGTGCCCGGGGCCACCGGCTACCTGGATACCAATTACGCCGGCAAAGTCGCCGCGGCCCTGGCGGCCCTGGATCGCCACGACCTGGTTTTTGTCCATGTCGAGGCCCCGGACGAGGTCTCCCACCAGGGCGATCTGGACAACAAGCTTCGAGCCATCGAGGATTTTGACCAGCAGGTGGTCGGACCGGTCCTCGAGGGCTTGCAGCGGCGCGGCGAGCCTTTCCGGTTGGCGTTGACCATGGACCATTACACCCCTTTGCAGACCCGCACCCATGCCGATTTGCCGGTCCCTTTCGCCCTCTTTGATTCTGAGCGCGATGCCCGCGATCCGGCGGCCTGCCCCGATGGCTCCTGCTGGCAGGAACCGGCCCAAGGCCATTTCTCTGAACGGCGGGCGGCCGCGGCCCCCCTGCTGGCCGACGGCCGGGAATTCCTGCGCCTGCTGGTCAGGGGCCGGGGTAATTAACCGAAGCAGAGTAACGGGGGCCTGGCCGTTGGCCGAAAACCCGAACCCTGATGCTAAAAAAAATCTGGACCTGATCAATGAGTGACGAATTTACCCTGCAGGACCCGGTCCACCGCCAGCGTTGCCGGGTGCTGTATGGCGACACCGACGCCGGCGGGGTGGTCTATTACGCCAACTACCTGCGTTTCTGTGAGGCGGGGCGGACCGAGTACATGCGCGACCTGGTGGCCCGCTCCTACCGGAGCCTGGAGGATGAGGGGCTGATTCTGCCGGTGGTGGATTGCCGGGTCCGCTACAAAGCCTCGGCCCGCTACGACGACCTGCTGCTGGTGGAAACTTCCCTGGTCGAGCTGAAAAAAGTCTCCTGCCGTTTCAACTACCGGATCAGCAACCAGCAGGGCCGGCTGCTGGCCCTGGCCCATACCATCCACGCCGTCGTCGACCGCCAGGGCAAGCTGGCTCGATTCCCCACCCCAATCTTCACCAGCCTGCAACAGGCCCGCCAAGGCGCCCAAGGCTGAGCCGCACCGGCCATCCCTGGTAGCCTCGACAATCCGCCACTTGGCCGGAGGCGTCTACGAATTGGTTTGGCTTCCGGGAGGGTTGCGGGCGAGGAGCAGTTCCCGCAGCTTGCGGGGCGAAGTCAGGCAGGCGCAGCCGGGGTTGCTCTCTTTGACCAGGGAGCAGAAGTTGACGAATGCCCTCATCAGGCCGGTCATCGCTTTATGGCGGTAATGGATGGTGTGGAGGGTGCGCCCCATATCAAGACCTTCGACCCTCAGGGACGTCAGCCGGCCTTCCTCCAATTCCCGGCAGATGGTCAGGCTGGAGAGACAGGCCACCCCCGCCCCGGACTCCACCGCCTTTTTGATCGCCTCGGTGTGACCCAGCTCCATTGCCACCTGCAAACCGGTGACGTTGTCGCCCAATTTTTTTTTGAAAACCTGGGCGGTTCCTGAACCTTTTTCCCGCATGATCCATTGGCAGCGGTTGAGATCAGCCGGAACCTCGAAGGTGGTTTTTTCGGCCATGGGATGGGTGGGTGCCGCGATCACCACCAGTTCGTCCCGCAGCCAGGGAATGGTTTTTACCTGGTCATGGCTGACCTCTCCCTCGACAAAGCCCAGATCGACGACTCCTTCGACGATCAGTTTTTCGGCCTGGCGGGTATTGCAGACCTCCATGTTGAGAAATACCGCCGGGTACAGCTTTTTAAAGACTCCGATGAAATAGGGCAGGACGTAATTACCGATGGTGGAGCTGGCCGCTATTTTGAGGGAACCGGCCACATTTTCTCCCTGCTCGCTGAGCAGTGCCTCAATGTTGTTGACCTGGGAGAGGATGTTCTTGGCGATGGGCAGCAGATAGCGCCCCCGGTCGTTGATCAGCAGGCGATGTCCCCTGCGGTCGAAAAGCGAACCCGCCAGTTGGTTCTGCAGTTCGTTCAACGCCATGCTTACCGCCGACTGGGTGAGGTGCAGCTTGCTGCTGGCCTTGGTTACCTGGCCGTTTTCCGCCACCGCGACAAAAATTTCCAGCTGCCGCAAGGTGATTGTCATTCTGTCGCCCTCCTGTCCGGGCCTGCTCCGGCCGACGGTAATCTTAAGCAAAACTGATATTTTACATCTAAACTATTCATTTTTATTTATCAATCCAATTCGTTAAGATAGGGCCAGGAGTTAGCCTCAGGCCGATGAAAACCCGATAGACGAAGGAGGAGCGCTCATGGGGAGGTATGAAGATGCGGTGGATCTCTCGGTTTATTTCACCCTGAAGGAAGCGATCAGGGAGCGTTATTCTTATTCTGGTAGCCATGGATACCGCCCCTCCGAGCGGTGGCGTCCTCTCCGGCAACTGGCCAGCCTCCCGATTCTGCCCTTGCCTCAAACCCGGCGGCTGCGGAGGAACCTGCCCTGTTTTGTCCCTCGCGGAGAAATCTATGTCGTCCATCGGGAGTTGGGCCGAGTAGTCAGGATCGGCATGGGGGGAGTCTGCTTCACCTACCAGGACCATAAGCCTACGGCCGGAGAATTGCCGCGGGAAGGAATGCTCTTCAGCGGCGATGATCTTTCTCTGGATGGACTCCCTTTCGAAATCGTGGCCGACCAGGAGGTTGGCCCTCCTCTCGCCGACAAATACCGGCTCCGGAAGCGCAGGGTGCAATTTGGCGAACTAAGCGACGGTCAGGTGGAAAGATTGGAAAATTTTATTCTCAGGAACGCCTATATCCCCCAATTGGCTTACTCTTGATGCCTGGGGACCGGGGCGGCACCGGAGACCAGCAGCAAAGCCGCTGCCTGCGGTTATAGACGGCTGGCAACAAACGCCCACCCTTGGGGCGACGTGGTAGGACCGGTCAATGACGGGAAAAAAAATATACTGGATGCCGGATTGGCTTGACCGGTTCGACGCCTTGGTTTCCGCTTGGCTGGATCGCCATTGCCAGACAGTATTGTGTCTTTGCCTGGCCATCATCTTTCTCTGGTTCGGGGCGCTCAAGCCCCTGGGGATGAGCCCGGAAGAGGAGCTGATCAAAAATACGGTATATTGGGTTTCGCCGGCCTGGTTCATCCCGATTCTGGGCTGGTGGGAGATGGCCATTGGCATCGGCCTGCTCTTCCGGCCCCTGCTCCGCATGGCTTTGTTGCTGCTCATCCTGCAGATTCCGGGCACCATGCTGCCCCTGGTTCTGCTGCCGGAGGTATGCTTCACCAACTTTCCCCTCGGAGTCAGCCTGGAAGGCCAGTACATCATCAAAAATCTCTTCCTGGTGAGCGCCGCCTTTGTAATCGGCGGCAAAGTTCGCCACAAAAAAGGCAGCGACTGACCCAGTCTTTTGGGGCCAAGATCCGATCTGATTCACCCGACCGGCATCTCAAGCTCTATGGCCGCTGGAATGATTGGGGTGGCTGGGGAAAAGGGACAAAGCGCGGCGCAGGTCCCTCTGACGGGGATCATTTTTTGCTGAAGAATTTCCGGGTTACCCTCGGCCGCCCCTTGGGGCTTTGTGGCGGAGGACCAGGGCGATGACCAGGCCAGCCAGAAACCCCCCGATATGGGCGCCATAGGCCACCCCGCTGCTGGCGCCCATCAATACCAGAAACGGCAGCAGGTTGTCGATCAGCAGATAGACCCCGAGCACCACCGGCGCGGGAACGTAGATGAAGCCGAGATAAAAGGGGAAGAGAAAGACGAACACTTTCACGGTGTTGCGGGGAAACCAGAGGAAATAACAGCCCAGCACCCCGGAAATGGCGCCGGAAGCCCCGATCAGCGGCACATTGGAGCCGGGAACGAAGAGCGTAAAAAACAGAGTGGCGATCACCCCGGTAGCCAGATACATGCCCAAAAAGCCCAAAGCCCCCAGGCGATATTCGACATTGTTGCCGAAAATCCAGAGGTAGAGCATGTTGCCGATCAGGTGGGCCCAGCCGCCATGGAGAAACATCGAACTGAACAGAGTCAGGATCGTGGCTTCGGCCGGGCGGAAACCATAACGAAAGACCAGGAGATCGTAGGCGGTAATCTGATCACGGAACTGATGGACGGCAATGCCTCGTTCGCGCATGCTTTCGAGGAACAGGGCGTACACCGGGTCGCCGGGATCAGGGGTGGCATTCATCAGGGGCAGGGAAATCAAGAAAAAGACCCCGATGTTGATGAGCATCAACCCCCAGGTCATCCAGGCGAACTTGCTGGGGTTGGGGGTGTCCCCGACGGGAATGAACATGCACGCGCTCCTGGAGGTGGGGCGGGAACGGCCAGGGCCTGCCGGCTCTGGAGTTGAGGGCGGGCCGATTTCTCGTAAGGCTGATCGAGGCCGTGGCCAGGGGTCGGCCCAGCCCCGCTGCGGGACTGAATCAGGGTGAATTTTTACCCTGGGGGCAATCAGCGGCAGTTATGGGGCGGTTCGCTGTCGATTTCATGGACTAGACCACCGCGGATATCGACCTTGACGCAGGCGCCGACCACCAGGGGGCCCTCCTGCTGATCGAACTGGGTCCGCGGGTTGGTCGTCACCTGGCGGCCACCGATGATCCAGGTGCCGTGCAGGCCGGCCGGCATTGCTTCCACCCAGCCGTAAAATCGTTGGCGGTCACGATTGTCGCCGCTTTTAGCCATGATGGTGGCGGGAGCAAGGCAGCCAACCGCCAGCACCAGGGTGATCAGCAGGATCTTCGCGACATCATTCAGAAATTTTCCCTCCAACATCACCAATTCTCCTTGTTATCCTCTGGCATTATAACTCCCGCCTAAAAATCATCAACATTCCGTTAGGAGCAAAAATATCCTGTTCCTGTAACGGGACCGAGCCGGCTTTCCGGCCGGTTCGGTTGAAAAACCATTGCCTTTCACCCTCCTGCTGATGATATCATAAAAAAAGAGGAGGGACTCCGTGACCGCCGCCAAAAATTTGTCAGCAAGCGATATCGCCGATTTGATCCGGGTTTATGCCGGGCCCGCCGCAGTGCCGAAAAATTTCCGGATCATTGCCGATACCAGCGATTTTTTCAAGTTGGACTATAACGATGTTGTGCTGCTGGGTGATAATGCCTACTGGGTCAAACGTTACGAAAAAGAGGGGCGATTCGGGATCGACGACCAGCCCAAATACTGGGTGCGCCGGGCGATAGACTTGAAAACCGGGGAGACTAAAATCCTCAAGCTGGTATTCCACGAAGAATTCATCACCAGGATTGCCGGTCTGGAAATTAAATGTTTCCGGAGTCCCCGTAAAGAAGCGCGTATCCTCGACCTGGTTGCCCAAGATGATCGCTTCATGCACGGCACCTGGACCAGGGATGAGGCGGGCAACAACGTCCGCATCCTGGAATTCATTTACGGTCGCAGCATCGATCGCGTCATTGAAGATGACGACGGCGACCACTATGAATACTTCCACCAGCGCTTCCCGCAGATTCTGGCCCACTATATTGAGATGGTGCAGGCCATCAAGTTTCTGCACGATCATGGCGAAAAGCACGGCGACATCAGACGGGACCACATCTTCTGGGATCGGGAACGGGAACGCTACCGCTGGATCGATTTCGACTACAACTACCTCCACGGCGAGTCGATGTTTGCCTTCGATCTGCAGGGGTTGGGCAATATTATCATCTATCTGGTCGGACGGGGCGATATTCTGGTCCCGGACCTCTACCATAATCAACGGGAACTTTTTGACCTTCTATGGGGCGAGGATCTGAATATCTCTTATAAGAACCGGGTGGCCAACCTGAAAAAAATATTCCCCTACATTCCCGAAAGCCTTAACCGGGTTCTGCTCCACTTTTCCCATGGGGCTAAGATTTTTTATGAAACCACCGGCCAGCTGCTCGATGACCTGGCCGAAGCGCAGGCCGAAGTAGCCGCGCAGACAGGGAGGCAATCATGAGCGAACAGGACTTCAGCGATCTGGCCCGCCGGGACACGGAGCGCCACCTCCTGCTGGCGGTGGATGAATCGGAAAACTCCCGCCGCGCGGTACTCTATGTCGCCGATTTTTTTGGCGATTATCGGGATGTTTTCATTACCTTGCTTACCATCCTGCCGGAACCTTCGGAGGATTTTTTCCCTAACGACGAAGAACGCCGCCAGTGGTTGGCAGAAAAGGAGGCGGCCGTCAACCAGCGGCTGGCGGAATTCAAGGAGATCCTAAAGGGAGCGGGCTTTACCGAAGGCCAACTCGAGACCCGGGTTGTTAAACGGCCGTGCACCTCCATCGGCGATGCCATTCTGGATGAACAGGAAAAACTGCGCTGTTGTATCGTGGTAATGGGCCGGCGCGGCATTTCGCACAAGGAAGAGTTCGTCTTCGGCTCTACTTCCAACCGAGTTCTGCATAATGCCAAGCACTGTGCCGTGATGGTGGTTGAATAAAAGGGGAATCGCTCGGCTTTGCTCGGGAAGTTCCGTTTTTTGGTCCAGTCCCGTGCCGCCCTGAATTCCGCCGGTTTTAACTTAAGGTTGAGGAGCTAACCATGAAATTCGCCAGAATATTTCCCCCCTTTGCCGTTGCCCTGCTCTGCCTGCTTTTTGTCGTCCCGGCCTATTCCGCCAGCCGTGAAGAGATCGATGCCCGCACCGAGGAAGCTCTCAAGGAATTTTACGCCCACACCAGTGCCGGCCAGGAACTGGCGCAAAAGGCCGCGGGGATGCTGGTCTTTCCTTCGGTGGTCAAGGCCGGCATCGGGATTGGCGGGGAATACGGTGAGGGCAAGCTGCTGGTCGGCGGAGAGACGGTTGCCTACTACAACATCGCCGGGGCCTCGATCGGGTTTCAATTGGGCGCTCAGGTGCGGCGGGTTATCGTCATGTTCATGACCGGGGAAGCTCTGCGGAGTTTCCAGGCCAGCGAGGGCTGGAAGGCCGGAGTCGATGGCAGCGTCGCCATCGCTACCATCGGGGCGGGGGGTGAAATAGATTCCAACACCCTGCAGCAGCCGGTCATCGGCTTTGTTTTTTCCAACCGGGGCCTGATGTATAACCTGACCCTGGAAGGATCAAAAATCACCCGGATTCAGCGCTGATCTGTAATGACCTAATCCTTGCCGGCCGGACCCTGCTGCTTCCGCCCGACAAACGTTCCAGCCCACGCCGTTTATAATCATACATTCATTCTGCCGAGCGGGTCGCTCTACTCTCGCGCCCGCTCGGCCACCGACCGTTCAGCCCCGATTAGGTGCCGATGACCCTCAAAAACACTCTCGCCCATCTGCTTATCCTGAACTACCCTGTGCCGGCCGCCCTTTTGGCCGCCAGGATTCATCCATCGCTGCAGTTGGATACCCATGGCGGCACGGCCTGGCTCAGCCTCCTGGCATTTGAGCAGCAACGCTTCGCCCCTCTGGGCCGGCTGGGACCCAGTTTCAATTTTCCCGAGGTCAATTATCGCACCTATGTGCAATGGAGGCAGCAGCGCGGAGTATATTTTTTCCGCCTGGATTTAGGTTGCGCCTGGCTGGCGCTAATATCCCGGATGTTTTTCGGCATGCCCTGCCGGACTCAGCCGCTTGATCTCCAGGTGGAGATGGAAGCGGACAATACTTACCGTTCCTGGCGCCTGCATTCGCCGGAACTCGTGGTCGCGGCCCGAAGCGCCGGGGCCGCGACCGCCGACTCTGCCTGGTTCCTGGAGCCGAACCATGGGTTTTTCACCCACCGTAATGGCAGCCTGCGTTACTTTCAGGTCAAATGGTCGCGTACCGGACTGATGGCTGCCAAGGCGTCGATTGCCAGGTGTAATTTTCTTGAAGATATCTGGGGTTATCGTCCGGCCGAGTCGCCGTCAGCTTCCTTGATAAACGGCCTGAAGCTCGAGCTGGTTAAGTTCCCGCCCCAACCGGTATAGATCGTCGGCGGAAAAATATCGGCCGGCGGGCTTGAAGCAGGTTTCTCGTCGAGCTTGAGAGCTAAAAAAAATGCCGGCCTGTAGGGAGAGAATCCTCCAGATAATCCAGGAGGCTTTGAGAGATTATCTCGGTGGGCCGAAACCGACCTTAGCGTTGCCCGGCAAAGGAGTGGACCCGGGCTTGCGGTGCAGCAAGGCCTGTCGGCTTTAACCGGGGAGGGGGATGCGGAGGTCCGGCGAATAACAAGCTGAGGTTGCTCGTAAAAAAAAGGCGGGACCGGGAAATTCTTCCCGGTCCCGCCGCTGTTTAGCCGTTTTTTAATTAGAAGCTTATTTCTCCGGCTCCAGGGCCTTGTGCAGACCCTGCAGGCGCTTCCAGCCCTTGAGGACATCCTGTTGGGAGAGTGCCATCAGGCTGTCGGCCATGCCCGGGTTCATCAACTTCAGAGCCCGGTAGCGGTTTTCGTTGAGGGCGTATTCGGCAAAGGGAATCGACGGCTCCTTGCTTTCAATGTGCAAGGGGTTTTTGCCTTCGGCTTCCAGCATCGGATTGAAGCGATAGAGCGGCCAGTGCCCGCAGTCCACCGCTTTTTTCTGCTGGTCCAGTCCTTTAGCCATGTTGATGCCGTGACCTACGCAGTGAGCGTAGGCGATGATCAGGGAGGGGCCGTCGTAGGCTTCCGCTTCGGCAAAGGCTTTGACCAGTTGGGTCGGATTGGCGCCAAAAGCGACCCGGGCCACATAGACATTGCCGTAGGTGGCGAAGATCATGCCGATATCCTTCTTGGGCATTTTCTTGCCCCCGGCCGCGAACTGGGCGGTGGCCGCCCGGGGAGTGGACTTGGACATCTGGCCGCCGGTGTTGGAGTAAACTTCGGTGTCCATGATCAGGACATTGACGTTTTCCCCGGAGGCCAGGACATGGTCCAAGCCGCCGTAGCCGATGTCGTAGGCCCAGCCGTCCCCGCCGATGATCCAGACCGATTTCTTGACCAGGTAATCAGCCACCGGCAGCAGCCGTTTGGTGATTACGGAGTTGTCGCCGGCCAGTTTTTCCTTGAGTTTGGCCACCCGCTCGCGCTGGGCTTCGATTTCTTCCTGGTTCTTCTGGGAGGCCTTGATCAGGTCATCGGCCATTTTCTTGGTGATCAGCTTGGCCGCTACCGCTTCGCCCAGCAGTTCCACCGCCTGGGCAGCCAGCTTGTTGACCGAATAGCGCATACCGAGGCCAAATTCGGCGTTGTCCTCGAAGAGGGAGTTGGCCCAGGCCGGACCACGGCCATCGGCCCGCTTGCAGTATGGGGTGGTGGGCAGGTTGCCGCCGTAGATCGAAGAACAGCCGGTGGCATTGGCGATCAGCATCCGGTCGCCGAACATCTGGGTGGCCAGCTTGATGTAGGGGGTTTCGCCGCAGCCGGAACAGGCCCCGGAGAACTCCATCAGGGGACGCTTGAGCTGGCTGCCCTTTACCGTCGCAATATCAATATCCTGGTCGGCCACTTCCGGCAGATCGAGGAAGAATTTGACGTTGGGTGCTTCCTGGGCCCGAACCTTGTCGGTGTTTTCGATCATCTGCAGGGCCTTGGTCTTGGCCGGACAAACCTCGACGCAGAGGGTGCAGCCGCAGCAGTCCTCGGTAAATACCTGAACCACCGCTTCGCTGCCCTTGAACTGTTTGCCCACGGCCGGAGCGGTTTTGAGGGTCTTGCTCTTGCCCTTGAGATCGGCCGACTTGACAATCTTCATCCGGATCGAGGCGTGGGGGCAGACCAGGGAGCAACGGCCGCACTGAATGCAGTTTTGGGGCAGCCATTCCGGTACGTGGACGGCGATATTGCGTTTTTCATACTGGGTGGTGCCGGTGGGCCAGGTACCGTCGGCGGGCATTTCGGAAACCTTGACCAGGTGACCCTTGCCGGCGATCATCTTGGCGCTGACCTGCTTGACGAATTCCGGGGCGTCCTCGGGAACCACCGGCGGCAGCTCGTGGCCGTCGGTTTTGGCCGGAACCTTGACTTCCTTGATGTTGTTGACCGCGGCATCGACGGCGTCATAGTTCATTTTAACGACCTTTTCACCCTTCCCGCCGTAGGTCTTCTTGATGGCGTCCTTGATCCGGTCAATGGCTTCCTTCTTGCTGAGGATGCCGGAAATCAGGAAGAAGGCGGTCTGCATGATCATGTTGATCCGGGCGCCCAGGCCGATGGCCTCGGCCAGCTTGATGGCGTCGATCACGTAGAACTTGGCCTTCTTGTCGATCAGTTGCTTTTGCACCGCCGAGGGCAACTGTTTCCAGACCTCCTTGGGACCGAAGGAGGAAGTCAGCAGGAAGGTGCCGCCGTCCTCCAGGTTGCCCAGCATGTCGTACTTGTCGAGGAAGGTGAAGTTGTGGCAGGCGATGAAGGTTGCCTTGTCGATCAGGTAAGGGGCGATGATCCGGTTTTTGCCGAAACGAAGATGGCTGACGGTCATCGAACCCGATTTCTTGGAATCGTAGACGAAATAGCCCTGGGCGTTGTTGGCGGTTTCGGTGCCGATGATCTTGATGGTGTTCTTGTTGGCGCCCACGGTGCCGTCGGAACCCAGGCCGTAGAACATACAGCGATGCACGTCGTGGCCCTCGATGGTGAAGGAACGGTCGTAATCGAGGCTGGTCATGGCCACGTCGTCATTGGGCCCGACGCAGAAATGGTTCTTGGGGGCCCAGGCGGCCATGTTGTCCAATACCGCCTTGACCATGGCCGGGCTGAACTCGGCCGAACCAAGGCCATAGCGGCCCCCGAGGATCATGGGCTGGCTGGCGGGACGATTGCTTTCCACCGCTTCGCCGACGGCGGCCCGGACATCGAGATAAAGGGGTTCGCCGACGCTGCCCGGCTCCTTGGTGCGGTCCAGCACGGTAATGCGCTTGACCGTGGCCGGCAGGGCGTTGACCATGGCCTTGCTGTCGAAGGGCCGATAGAGCCGCACCACAACCAGGCCGATTTTAGCCGCATCTTTGGCAATCAGATGCTCGATGGTGGCCCGGACGGTTTCGGCTCCGGAACCCATCATCACGATGACGTTTTCGGCATCAGGGGCGCCGAAATAATCAAAGAGATGGTAACGGCGGCCGGTCAGCTCGGCGAACCGGTCCATGGTTTCCTGGACGATGCCGGCACAGGCATTGTAATACTTGTTGACCGTTTCCCGGCCGGTGAAATAAACATCCGGGTTCTGGGCGGTGCCGCGCATCATCGGCCGGTCCGGGGAAAGCCCCCGGGCCCGGTGGGCCGCGATCAACTCTTCGTCGATAAGCGCCCGCATGTCGTCGTGGCTGAGCTGCTCCATCTTCTGGATTTCATGGGAAGTCCGGAAACCGTCGAAGAAGTGGACAAAGGGAATCCGGGACTTGAGGGTAGACTGGGTGGCGATCAGGGCCATGTCCTGGGCTTCCTGGACGTTCTGGGAGGCCAGCATGGCCCAGCCGGTCTGGCGGACGGCCATCACGTCGCCGTGGTCGCCGAAGATCGACAGACCCTGGCAAGCGACGGAACGGGCGGTGACGTGGAAGACGGTGGGAGTCAACTCGCCGGCCAGCTTGTACATGTTGGGCATGATCAGAAACAGGCCCTGGGAGGCGGTAAAGGTGGTGCAGAGAGCCCCGGTGGTCAGCGAGCCGTGCAGGGCCCCGGCAACCCCGCCTTCCGATTGCATCTGGGTCACCACCGGCACCGAACCCCAGATGTTCTTCTGGCCGGCGGCGGCTTTGGCGTCCGACTCGGCGGCCATGGGGGTGGAGGGGGTAATGGGGTAGATGGTGATGACTTCGCTGGTGGCAAAGGCGACATGGGTGCAGGCCTGGTTGCCATCGATGGTTACCATTTTACGCGACATTGTTCGACTCCTTGGCTCAAGATTTGATGGGGAAAAAAGAAAAGGTAATATATCAGCGGTTCGGGGAACCGTAAGTAACTGTGCGCGAGGCAAATCGTGTTAATTTAAACGAATCTCAGTCTCATTTCCACAATTATTTCGACCAGCCGCCAGCGCCGGAGAGGGTCCGCCGGCGAAGGCGGCAAGGTGGGCAGGAACCGGTCGGGCCGGGCCGGGGTCGTTAAAGGCGCCTCGGAAGATTGAGGCCTGGCTTGGCCTACTGCCGCTTATAGACCAGTTCAGGGGGGTTAAGGACTACTTTGGTGTCCGGGGGAACTGAGTGGATCAGCCAGACATTGCCCCCGATGACCGAGCGAGCCCCGATCACCGTGTCGCCCCCGAGGATGGTGGAGCCGGCATAGACCGTGACATCGTCTTCCAGGGTGGGGTGGCGCTTGGTGTGGCGTTCCAGCTCGCCGGCTTCATCCCGCTTGAAGGCCAAAGCCCCCAGGGTAACCCCCTGGTAGAGCTTGATCCCTTTGCCCAGAATGGCGGTTTCACCAATGACCACCCCGGTACCGTGGTCAATGAAAAAGGAAGAGCCGATCTGGGCACCGGGGTGAATATCGATGCCGGTAATGCTGTGGGCGTGTTCGGTCATGATGCGGGGCAGGATCGGCACTTCCAGCCGGTAGAGCTCGTGGGCGATCCGATAAACGGTGATCGCGTGCAGGCCGGGATAACTGAAAATAATTTCATCAAAACCGGCGGCGGCGGGATCACCCTGATAGGCCGCGTGGACGTCGCTGGCCAGCAGGGCGCGCAAATCCGGCAACCGTTGCAGAAAACGGAAGGCCCGTTCCTGGCCGGCCTCTTCACAGTGTTGGCAGACCTGGCCGTGCCGGGTGCACTCATGGCGGATGGCGTTGGCAATTTCTTCGGCCAGCCGATCAAAAAGGCCGGAAATTTCCAGGCCGATCCGGTACTTGAGATTTATCCGATCGATGCCCTGGCTGCCGAAATAGCCGGGGAAGAGCAGATCCCGGCAGGTTTCGAGAATATTGATGGCCTCGGCGCGGGAGGGCAGGGGCTCAGCTTCCACATGCTCAAAACAGGTCCGGGAATCGCAGGTGGCGACGACCTGGTCCACCACCTCCGGCAGCCGGGAGCGGTAGTTGGTTCCCTGGGAGGGCTCTTTGCTGGGGCACTGTTCGGCGGCGAGGGGAACTTTAACGGTTTTCGGCATCATGGTCCTCCGTTACTCCGGGGCGGGCGTTTCCGGGGCTTTCCCGGCAGATCGATGATTGCGGCAAGCTTATTACGGCCGCCGATAAAAATAGACTATTGCTTGCCTGGCTTCAAGAAGGCCGGTTTAAGGGGCCCCGGCCGGATTTTAGCATGAGCTGCACCATATTGTAATCGTGCAACATTTAAATACTCTAACTGTTTTGAAGGTTAATTGTCGAGGGCCAAGGTGGCGCCGGTTCTCCGGCGGCGGCTCAAAGCATAATTCACCATTATTCGGGCGCTGATCTGCCTGGTTCGGTTGCCGGCAAGGTCGAAGCGGCGGCGGCAAGGGGGGATGGAACTCCGCCGGGGTCGGGCCGCCCGGCCCGGGAGCAGTCCCTGGATGTTCAGGCGGCCAGATCCCCGCCCCTGGTTGAACGACTCAGGCGCCGGTAGGTTTGCAGCAGATACTCATTGACCCGGCCGGCAAAAGCTTGCTTTTCCTGGTTCTGCCAATGACGAAAATTGAGAAATCTTTGCCGATCCTTTGGCAGAATATCCCAGGCTGTCATCTGCTCCATGATTTCCCGAAGATTGTTATGAGGGCCGGAGACTTTGCTGGCCGGCCCCTTCAGGTCCTCCAGGGTCTTGAGAAAAAAGCACTCCCGAATCAGATCCGCCCATTGGCGGGTCAGGCTGGTGGCTGAGTTCTCATAGAAGGTGGTTACTTCCCGAGCCAGCAGCAAGTAGGGGTCGATTTGCTCCGGGGCGAGGCTCGCTTCCCCGGGGCCAAGTTTTTCCGGATAGGTTACCAGTCGTTTGACCTTGTCGGAAAAAAAGTGGACTCCGTCGCCCTCCTGCTGCAACAGCAATTCAAGATAAGCGAACTTGATCACCGACTTGAAGGGACTGGCCAGGGCCTTGTTCATCTGCCAGAGACAGGCGTCGAGGATTTCCCCCGGCGGGATGCCGGTAATACAGCCCAGATCGACAAAATCCGCCCGGTTGATCGACTGCTCCCGATCCAGGCGCAGCACCTCGATCCTATACTGCTCTTCATTAAGGCCGGGGGGGATCAACCACCAGAGCAGGGGCTTGCCCGCCACCAGGATATGAGTGCGAAACAGTTCGTCCTTGAGCAGAACTTTTTGTTCGCAGGCGGCGGCTTTATCCGCCACCGGTGGAGTGAAGCTGTTGCTTCGGGTTTGGGCGATGTCCATGAGGAAAAAGTGGGTTTCAACCCCCATTGCCTCGGCCCAGGCCTCGATGGCGCCGCATTTTTGCTGGAGCAGTTGGAGGCCGCCGCTTCCCAGTTGCCCATAATCGACGCTGACCCAGAAGTCGCAGTCCGATTTTTCCGATTGGGCGATGGTGCCCATGCTGCCGATGGTTTTCAGGGAATGGATGGCGCATGGCCTGGTCGGCCGGGGCGCTTTCTTCGATCCCCCGGCGCGGGCAGACGGGAACAGTTGTTGGAAGAGCCTGGAGCTCTTGGCGCTGGCCGAATCGTAAGCAATAATTCCGCGGGGGCAGGCCGGGTCGGCGACATAACCGGGAAGATCGGGCTGATTGCGATGGAGCAGGTAAGGCACCAGGGTAAAGATAATTTCGCTTTTGCGCTGGTTAAGCCTGACCGCCCTGGCAATTCGGCCGGCGTTGTACTGGCGGTAGCGGGCAAGTTTGTCGCTGGGGACCATGGTTTTCATGCCTTAAATCAAGGGGCCCTGTTTGGTGCCGCCGGCCCCCGGGGGGCGCCGATGGCCTCGGCCAGGATTACGGCCTGGCGGGTTGCGCCGACATCATGGGCGCGAATGATATCGGCCCCGCCCAGGACACAGATGGCGGAGATGACGGCCGAGGGCAAATCACGCTGGTCCACCGGCAGATCCTGCAGCAGTTTGCCAATGAATGACTTGCGGGAATGGCCGATGAGCAGAGGCCGGCCCAGGCGCCGGAATTCCCCCAGCCGCCGGATAATTTCCAGATTATGGGCCACCGTTTTGCCGAAACCTAGGCCGGGATCGATGATCAATCTATCCCGGGCAATGCCGTGGGATGCCAACTGGTCGATGCGGTCAGCCAGAAAATCAATTATTTCTCCGACCACCTCCTGATAGCGGGGCTTGATCTGCATATCGCCGGGATTGCCCTGCATGTGCATGATCACCACCGGCCAAGCGCCTTCGGCGGCCAGGGAGACCATCTCGGGATCAAAGCGCAGGGCGCTGATGTCGTTGATGATGGTCGCTCCGGCGGCCAGGGCTGCTCGGGCCACCACCCCCTTGGTGGTATCGACGGAGATGGGAATATCGGGGTGCAAGCGGCGGATTGCCTTAATTGCGGGGATAATCCGTTGCAATTCCTGGTCGGCGGGGACGGCCGGGGCGAAAGGCCGGGTTGATTCGCCGCCGACGTCGATGATGTCGGCGCCGGCGGCGATCATGTTGGCCGCCTGGCGTTCAATGGACGCGATGGTGGTCCAGCAACCGCCATCGGAAAAAGAATCCGGGGTTACATTGAGGATCCCCATGATCCGGACCGGTCCGGCGCCGGTCAGGCAGGCAGAGGCGGGCGCGCCGGTTTCCTGAATGTCGCGGCCGCGTTGCGTCATTTCAGCTTCGATCCGGTTCCCGGTCCGGCTCATCCGGTTCGTCTTGCCGGTCGGGCTCGGTGGCCCCGGTGGTCTGGTCCTCCGTTGCCGGTTCTGCGGCAGCAGCAGGGCTGTCCGCCGGCGCCGCGGCGGCTTGAGCTGTGTTTTCCGCCGGCTCATCGCCGGGCTCCGGCGCGGGAGCCTGTTCGCCGCCGGCTTCCCGGATAATCCGCTCGATATCCTCAAGCAGCAGGGTCTCTTTTTCCAGCAGTTCGGCGGCTATCTGGTGCAGGGCATCCAGGTGAGCTTCGAGCAGCTCATGCACCTTGTCCTGGGCCTCCATCATCAGGCTTTTGACCTCGTTGTCGATCTGGATGGCGGTGGATTCGGAATAGTCGCGGTGCTGGGAAATTTCCCGGCCCAGGAAGATCTGCTCCTCCTTTTTGCCGAAGGTCAGCGGGCCCATGGCCTCGCTCATTCCCCATTCGCACACCATTTTGCGGGCCATATTGGTGGCTCGCTCGATATCGTTGCCGCTGCCGGTGGTGATTTCGCCAAAGACCAGTTCTTCGGCCACCCGGCCGCCCAGGAGGATGCAGAGGTTGTTGATCAGATAACTGCGAGCGTAAGTGTATTTATCCTCCAGGGGCAATTGCTGGGTCAAGCCCAGGGCCCGGCCGCGGGGGATGATGGTCACTTTGTGGAGAGGGTCGGTGCCGGGCAGCAGTTTGGCCACCAGGGCGTGACCCGCCTCGTGATAAGCGGTGATCTTCTTTTCTTCTTCGGTGATGATCATGCTCCGGCGCTCGGAACCCATCATCACCTTGTCCTTGGCCTGCTCCAGGTGGAGCATGCCGACCTTATCCGCCCCCTGGCGAGCGGCCAGCAGGGCGGCCTCGTTGACCATGTTTTCCAGGTCGGCCCCGGAAAAGCCGGGAGTGCCGCGGGCGATCCGGGCCCAATCCACATCCTCGGCGACCTGGGTTTTTTTGCCGTGTACCTGGAGAATCATCTCCCGGCCCTTGACGTCGGGAATCGGCACCACCACCTGGCGATCAAAGCGGCCGGGCCGGAGCAGGGCCGGATCCAGTACGTCGGGCCGGTTGGTGGCGGCAACGATGATTACTCCCTCATTGGCCTCGAAACCGTCCATTTCCACCAGGAGCTGGTTGAGGGTCTGTTCGCGTTCGTCATGGCCCCCGCCCAGTCCGGCTCCGCGATGGCGGCCCACCGCGTCGATTTCGTCGATAAAAATAATACAGGGGGCGCTTTTCTTGCCTTGGATAAAGAGGTCCCGGACCCGGGAGGCGCCGACCCCGACAAACATCTCGACGAAATCGGAACCGCTGATCGAGAAAAATGGCACCCCGGCTTCACCGGCGATGGCCTTGGCCAGCAGGGTCTTGCCGGTGCCGGGGGCGCCCATCAGCAGAACCCCCTTGGGGATCCGGCCGCCCAGGCGGGTAAACTTGCTGGGATCTTTGAGAAAATCGATGATCTCGGCCAGTTCCTCTTTGGCCTCGTCGATGCCGGCGACATCACTGAAGGTGATCTTGCTTGTCTCGTGATCCAGCAGGCGGGCCCGGCTTTTGCCGAAGCTCATGGCTTTACCGCCACCCATCTGCATCTGGCGCATGAAGAAGATCCAAACCGCGATCAGCAGCAGCATCGGGAACCAGGAAATCAGGATGGTAAAATACCAGGGGCTTTGATCCGGCTCCTTAACCTTGATGTTGACTCCCTGGCGACGCAAGAGCGGAATCATCTCGGCATCGTCGGGGGCGATAATTTTAAAGGATCGTCCGTCGGGGCCTTCGGCGGTGATTTCCTGGCCCTGGATCAGGACCTCGCGGACCGTTCCGGTTTCGACGCTGGTCAGGAAATCGCTGTAGCTCATTTCCGTGACCTGGGGCTGGGGCCGGCTGAAAAGATTGAAGAGCATGATCATGGTAAGACCAATGATCAGCCACATGGATAGGTTTCTATAGAAAATATTCAAAAAGAACCTCCAGGCTGGATAGTAGCCGCGTGTTTGTTTGTACGATCAAGTCGGGAACGAACAAAATAAGACAGCCGAACAGGAAAGTCCACCTTTAGACTCGAGCGACAGGACAAAAGTTTATTTTTTGGCCGTTCAAGCCGTTTGCTGCTGGAACTCCTGGATCGGTTTGACGGACATGGTTTTCTCCCGCATGGTGCTGATCGCCTGGAGCATGGACTCCGCCCCGGCAATGGTGGTGGTGTAGGGAAGATGGAAGTCGAGGGCGGCCCGCCGGATGGTGTAGGAGTCCTCGGTGGTTCGGGTTCCCATGGAAATATTGACAATCCACTGAATCTGGTTGTTGCGGATCATGTCCAGCACGTGGGGCCGTCCTTCGGAAATTTTGTGAACCTGGCCGCAGTTTACCCCATGTTCACCGAGATGGCGAGCGGTGCCGGCGGTAGCCACCAGGGTCAGGCCCAGTTCGGCCAGGCTCTGGGCGATGGGCACAATGGCCGGCTTGTCGGGATGGCGCACGCTCAAAAAGACGGTGCCGGTCTGGGGGATTTTCTGGCCCGCCGCCAGCTGCGACTTGGCGAAAGCCAGGCCCAGGCAGTCGTCGATGCCCATGACCTCGCCGGTGGACTTCATTTCCGGCCCCAGAATGGTATCGACATTGTCAAAGCGGTCAAAGGGGAAAACCGCTTCCTTGACGGCGTAATGCCGGATCTTGACTTCGCTGGTCAGGCCCAGTTCAGCCAAAGTCTTGCCCATCATCACTTTGGTGGCCAGCTTGGCCAGGGGCACTCCGGTGGCTTTGCTGACGAAGGGCACCGTGCGCGAGGCCCGGGGGTTGACTTCCAGGACGAAGAGGGTGTTGTCCTTGACCGCGAACTGGACGTTCATCAATCCTTTGACTTTGAGCTCGGCAGCCATGGCCCGGCTGGCGGCCTTGATTTCCTCGAGCATGGCCGGAGCCAGGGTGTGAGGGGGCAGGACGCAGGCCGAATCGCCGGAGTGGATCCCCGCCTCTTCAATATGCTGCATGATCCCGCCGATGATGGTGTTTTCGCCGTCGGAAATGGCATCAACATCGACTTCGATGGCGTCCTTGAGAAACTTGTCGATCAGGATCGGGTGCTCGGGGGAGACATCGACGGCGGTATTCATGTAGTGGGTCAGGTCGCGCTCGTTGTAAACGATCCGCATGGCCCGGCCGCCCAGCACGTAAGAGGGGCGAACCACCACCGGATAGCCGATCTGTTTGGCGATGACCAGGGCCTCGTCGGCATTGTGGGCGATGCCGTTGGCCGGTTGGCGCAGGTTCAGTTTTTGCAGAAACTGCTGAAAACGCTCGCGGTCTTCGGCCCGGTCGATGGAATCCGGCGAGGTGCCCAGAATAGGGACCCCGGCCCGGGCCAGGGGGACGGCCAGATTGAGGGGAGTCTGACCGCCGAACTGGACAATCACTCCCGCCGGTTTTTCCTTTTCGATGATGTTGAGCACATCCTCGCGGGTCAGGGGCTCGAAGTAGAGGCGGTCGGAGGTGTCGTAGTCGGTGGATACCGTTTCCGGGTTGGAGTTTACCATAATCGACTCGATGCCCAGTTCCCGGAGGGCGAAGGAGGCGTGCACGCAGCAGTAGTCGAACTCGATCCCCTGGCCGATCCGGTTGGGGCCGCCGCCCAAAATCATAACTTTACGCTGGTCGGTTTCCCTTCCTTCGTCCTCGGTTTCGTAGGTGGAATAAAAGTAAGGGGTGTAGGCTTCGAACTCGGCGGCACAGGTATCAACCAGCTTGTAAACCGGCTTGCACCGGCTTTTCTCGCGCAGCTCACGAATGTCGTCTTCCGAGGTGCCGGTCAGAAAGGCGAGCTGGCGATCGGAAAAACCGTACTGTTTAACCTTGGTGAGCAACTCCCGGTTAAGCCCCGGGAAGCCGCCGGCCCGGATTTGCTCCTCGCAGGCGACGATCTGGGCCATGTTGTGGAGAAACCAGGGGTCGATGCCGGTGACCTCATTGAGCCGCTCGACCTGGACTCCCCGCCGGAGGGCCTCGTAAAGCTGAAAAAGCCGCTGGGAGCTGGGTTTGCGCAGGGCGCTTTCCAGGTCAGCCTCATCCAGGCCGGCGAATTTCTCGAACTTGCGGTCGGCGCCAAAGCCGGTGCAGCCGATTTCCAGCGAACGCAACCCCTTCTGCAGGGCCTCTTTAAAGGTGCGGCCGATGGCCATGGTTTCCCCCACCGACTTCATGGCGGTGGTAAGAAAATCGTCGGCCTCGGGGAATTTTTCGAAAGTCCAGCGGGGGATCTTGACCACGCAGTAGTCGATGGTGGGCTCAAAGGCGGCGTAAGTCTCCCGGGTGATATCGTTTTTGATCTCATCCAGGGTGTAACCCACCGCCAGTTTGGCGGCGATCTTGGCGATGGGGAAGCCGGTGGCCTTGGAGGCCAGGGCCGAGGAGCGGCTGACCCGGGGGTTCATCTCGATCACCATCAATTCGCCATCGACCGGGTTGACCGCAAACTGGACGTTGGATCCGCCGGTTTCCACCCCGATCTCCCGCATGATGGCCAGGGAGGCATCGCGCATCAACTGGTATTCACGGTCGGTCAGGGTCTGAGCCGGGGCCACGGTGATCGAATCACCGGTATGAACCCCCATGGGGTCGATATTTTCGATGGAACAGATGATGACCACGTTGTCGTTTCTGTCCCGCATCACCTCAAGCTCGTACTCCTTCCAGCCCAGCAGGCTCTTTTCCAGCATGACTTCGCTGTTGATGGAAAGATCCAGGCCGGATTCGCAGATATCTTCCAGTTCCTGCTGGTTGTAAGCGATCCCGCCACCGGTGCCGCCCAGGGTGAAGCTGGGCCGGACGATCACCGGAAAACCGATTTCCCCCGCCGCCGCCTTGGCCTCGCCGATGGTATGGATAATCACGCTTTCCGGAACCTTGAGGCCGATCTTGCGCATGGCCGCCCGGAAGGAATCCCGCCCCTCGGCTTTGCGGATTACGTCGATTTTGGCAGCCAGCAATTCGACCCCGTATTTTTCCAGTATGCCCATCTCCGCAACCCGGATGGCGGTGTTGAGGCCGGTCTGCCCGCCCAGGGTGGGGAGCAGGGCGTCGGGGCGTTCCTTTTCGATGACCTTGGCTACGAATTCGGGGGTAATCGGCTCGATGTAGGTGGCGTCGGCGATTTCCGGATCGGTCATGATGGTGGCGGGATTGGAGTTGATCAGAACCACCTGGTAGCCCTCTTCTTTCAGGGCTTTGACCGCCTGGGTGCCGGAATAGTCAAATTCACAGGCCTGGCTGATGATGATGGGGCCGGAGCCGATGATGAGGATTTTCTTGATATCGGTACGCTTGGGCATGACGGCGGTATTCCTTTTGCTCAGGTTCTGGGTTCAAGGCGGCAGGTCAATGTTTCAAGGTGCCAGGGCCATTTAAGGGTTGTTTGTCGCTCCGGTTATTTCATCATCTGGACGAAACGGTCGAACAGATAGACGGCATCATGGGGCCCGGGGGCGTTTTCGGGGTGGTACTGGACCGAAAAGGCCGGAAAGCGGCGGTGCCGGATGCCTTCCACCGAATTGTCATTGAGGTTGATGTGGGTAAGCTCAATATCGGCGGGGTCGAGGCTGTCCATGTCCACGCAGAAGCCGTGGTTCTGCGAAGTGATTTCCACCTTGCCGGTGGTCAGATCCTTAACCGGCTGGTTGATCCCCCGGTGGCCGAATTTCAACTTGTAGGTCCGGCCCCCGTAGGCCAGCCCCAGCAGCTGGTTGCCCAGGCAGATCCCGAAAATCGGTTTTTTGCCCAGCAGGGCCCGGATGGTTTCGGGCACCCCGGCGATGCCGGCGGGATCGCCGGGGCCGTTGGATAGAAAGATGCCGTCGGGCTCCATGGCCAGAATGGTATCCGGGTCGGTGCTGCAGGGAACCACCTGCACCCGGCAGCCATGCTCGGCCAGCAAGCGCAGCTGGTTGTACTTCAAACCGCAGTCGATGGCGACCACCTTGTAGCGGCCGGGCCCGGCGCTGGTGAAGGAGGTGCCCGCCACCGGCCCGGCGGCGGTCCAGCCGTAGGGTTCGGGGCAGGTGACTTCCCGGGCCAGATCCCGGCCCACCAGGCCCGGAGCCTGGCGGGCCTTGGCGACCAGGGAGGCGTGATCGAGATCTTGGGTGGAAACAATCCCCTTCATGGCCCCGGCCTGGCGAATATGGCGGGTGAGGGCCCGGGTGTCCACCCCTTCAACGCCCAACACCCCGGATTTCCGCAACAGATCGGCCAGGGTGCCCTGGGAGCGGAAGTTGCTGGGAAAGGGGCAGTACTCCCGGACAATGAAGGCCTCAACCTGGACGCGGTCGGATTCCATATCCTCGTCGTTGACCCCGTAGTTGCCGATCAGGGGGTAGGTCATGGCGACGATCTGGCCCCGGTAGGAGGGATCGCTCAATAACTCCTGGTAGCCGCTCATGCCGGTGTTGAATACGACTTCCCCGCTGGTCTCCCCGCTGCCGGTGAAAGATACTCCTTCAAAAATCGTTCCATCTTCCAAGGCAATACACGCTCTCATCATCAACCGTCCTCACCGACAAATTGTTTGATTATTGTTACCTGTTGTCTGGCCGCCCCCCGCAAACGCAGGGCGACTTGCCGGGCCTGTTGGGCCGCCCGGTCGTAGGCGGCGGGCCTGATGTGGAAGGCCATGATCCGCTGACAGATATCTTCGTCGTCCCGGACCATGAATCCGGCGCCCTCCTGCCGCAGCAGCTCGGCTTCCTCGCGAAAATCATCCATATGGGGCCCGAAAAGCACCGGTTTGCCCCAGGCAGCCGCTTCCAGCAGGTTGTGGCCGCCTCGTTTGACCAGGCTGCCGCCGCAGAAAACGTAGTCGGCCACCGCGTAAAGCCTGGCCAGCTCGCCCATCCGGTCAACCAGCAGAACCGCCGCCGTTGCTTCCGCCTCCGCCTCCGGGGCGTCGAGGCTCTCCAGGTGTTGAAAAACGATATTTCTTTCCCGCAGCAGTTCTTCGACCTCGGGCAGGCGCTGGAGATGCCGCGGGGCCAGAATCAGCACCAATCCGGGCAGATTGCGTTTGAGCTTGCGCCAGGCGGCGAGCATCAGCTCTTCCTCGCCGGCGTGGGTGCTGCCCGCGACCAAAATCGGTTGCTCCCGGGTCAAGCCCAGGCGGTGCCGCCATGCCGCGGCGACCTCGCCGGGGCTGGTTGCCGTTTCTGCCGGCGACCCCTCGGGGGCCAGGTTGAGGTCATACTTGGCATTGCCGCAGACCGTGACAATTTGCGGGTCAGCGCCCAAATCGCGATAACGACGGGCATCATCTTCACTGACGGCGGCGATGGCCTTGAAGCGCGCCAGGGTCTTGCCGAGCAGACAGCGCACCGGCCAGCCTTGATAGCGGCGCATGGAGCGGGCCGAAAGCCGCGCGTTAAGCAGGAGGGGGCCGCTGTCCCGCCGGTCCGCCTGGAGGATAATCTCCGGCCAGAGTTCGGTTTCCAGGCAGACATAAAGATCCGGTTCGATGGTCCGCATGGCCCTTGAACTGATCCCGGCCAGATCAAGAGGGGCGTAAATGCAGGTAACCTCCGGCGGCAGCCATTCCCGGCAGACCTGCTGGCCATGCCGGGTCAGGGTTGAAACCCAGATTTGGGTCCCGGGCAACTGGCGCAGGATTTCTTCCGTCAGGGCTCGGGCAACCCGGACTTCTCCCACCGAAGCGGCATGAAGCCAGATCCGTTTTTTTTTGTTCGCCGGCTTGGGAGCAGATGGGTAAAAACCCAGCCGTTGTCTTACCTCCTGGGGCGGTCCGCTGAGTGAGTAAATGATAAAAAACGGAAAAACAAGCAGAAAAACAGCCCAAGCAATGATCTGATAGAGAAAATAAATCAAGGGGGAAAAAAGCCTTTTTCAATATTTTTCCGGGTGGCTGGGGCGAATCCACTTAACTCGTCGGCGCCGGCAAACTAAAAAAATGGACAAAAATTATCAACGCAAGGGCGGCAATAAAACTTGTCAATTAAACCCGGAATTATTCATTTCGTCAATGAAATTGCCACTAGGTTCTCGTGACAATGGGCTTGCATCACGGGGGCGAAAAGGTCATGATTGTTGAAGGTGTAATTGCAGCCGTCGCCCTGCCGCCGGAAAGCAGGGCAAGCTCCTGGGCCTTTCAACTTTGTCGACGGCGCCAAAAGCCGCGACGACGACCCGACGAGCTTCGTAACTATTTGTTTTCGCATCGCCGACCAACGTGCTGGTCGGGTTTTGGCGAGGTTGTCAACTTCAGGCTGGTTTTATTTCTCAAACTGGTGAATTCATGCAAAACTCCCGTGCCGCGGATGCTGCCCTGCTGGCCTTGAAAGAAGTTCTGGCTGAAAAGGAGAACCGCCAGCTTTCCCCCCTGGCCGCCTTGAGCCGAGAAGGCTTGCGGCGCATCCCCGAACAGCGGGATGATCACCGCCTTGCCTTTGCCACCGATACCGATCGGATCCTCCACTCTCGGGCCTACACCCGCTATATCGACAAAACCCAGGTTTTTTACATGGTCCGCAACGATCATATCACCCACCGGGTTCTCCATGTCCAGCTGGTGTCCAAGATCGCCCGGACCATCGGCCGTTTCCTCAGTCTCAACGAAGACCTGATCGAGGCCATCGCCCTCGGCCATGATATCGGTCACCCCCCCTTCGGCCATGATGGTGAAAAGGAACTGGACCAGATTTGCCGGGAGCATGGCCTGCCGTCATTTCAACACAACCTGCAAAGCGTGGTTTTCCTGGAAAAGATTGAGAAGCAGGGGCGGGGGCTTAACCTGACCCTGCAGGTACTGGACGGCATCATGTGCCATGACGGCGAGATCCACCAGCGACGGCTCAAGCCCCGCCGGGGCAAGGCTTTCGCCGACTTCGACCGGGAATTCGCGGCCAAGCTGGCCGACCCCGAACTAGAGTTGCTGCCCATGTCGCTGGAGGGCTGCCTGGTTCGCCTGGCCGACACCATTGCCTACATCGGCCGGGATATCGAAGATGCCATCGAGCTGGGTCTGATCAGCCGGGACGATCTCCCCCCCGCCTGCGTCGAGGTGCTGGGCAACACCAACGGCTCCATGGTTTACCGGTTGGTCAGCGATCTGATCGTCAATGGCCTCGAGGATGACCAGTTGGCCTTCTCGCCAGCGGTGGCCGAGGCCCTGCAGGAACTGAAGCAATTCAATTACCGGCGCATTTATCTCAATCCCCTGATCAAGCAGGGCCTTGACCGGATCAAGAACTGCTACCGGACCATGTTCGACCGCTACCTGGACGATTTCAGCCAGCGCCGCGGGGAAACCCCGATTTTCACCGAATTCCTTGACCAATTGGCGCCCTGCTACCGGGATCATGCCGATGGCGTCGCCGTGGTCCGGGACTTTATCGCCGGCATGACCGATGAATACTTCCTGGCCCGGGCCGCCGCCTGCGGCTGCCAATTGCCCCCCATGCGCCAAACCATCGCGGCCGGAGACCCCAAAAAGTGATCCGGCGCATCCTGGTGGTTGACAACAACCCGTCACTCCTCGACATGCTCGCCCGGTTCCTGGGGGACGAGGGCTACGAGGTCCGCTGCGCCGCCGATGGTCTTGCCGCTCTGGCGGTGCTGGACGATTTTGTTCCCGATGTCGTCATCGCCGATCAGGTTATGCCCAATATCAGCGGGGACAAGCTTTGCCGGGTGATCAGGGCGATTCCCGCGCTGCGGGAGGTTCGCCTGGTGGTGCTTTCCGCCCTGGTGGTTGAGGAGGAGGTTGATTTTCAGGCCTTCGGGGCCGATGCCTGCATTGCCAAGGGACCTTTTGCCCAGCTCCGGGAAAACATCCGCTCGCTGCTGGCCATGTTCGGGACCAGGCCCGACTGGGTAAGCTCCCGGGTTATCGGGCGGGAGCAGCTCTTCCAGCGCGAGATCACCCGGGAACTGCTGGATATCCACCAGCACTTTGCGGTCATCCTGCAGAGCATGAAAGACGGGGTGGTCCAATTGAGCCGGGAGCGGCGGATTGTTTTCGTCAACCGGGCGGCGACCGAGATCATCGGCCGGCCGGAAGAAAAGCTGCTTTCCAGCGATTTCTTCACCTATCTGCGGGCCGACGCCCGACCCTTGGTGGCGGCGGCCCTGGCCCGGTCAGCGCCGGCCCCGGCCGCAACCGACCCGGGCGATCCCGGTCCGTCCCTGGGCGCCCAGCAGGAAATTTTCCTGGGCCGGCGCCAGGTGCTGCTTACCCTGTTGCCCTCGGCCGATCCCGCCAATGCCGCCCCCTGGGTGGTCATCCATGATATAACCGAGCAAAAGCAGGCAGAGCGGGTGCAACTGCGCTACCAGCAGGAACTGGAGTCGGAAGTCGGCCGGCAAACGGCGGAACTGGCCGCCGGTTACCGCAAGCTGCAAGCGGAATTTGAGCGGCGCAAGAAAGTCGAGGTGGCATTGCAGGCTTCCCATGCCGAGTTGGAAAGACGGGTGGCGATCCGCTCGGCCGAAGTGGAAAAACTATATAACCAGTTGTTGCACTCGGAAAAACTCAGCGCGGTGGGCAAGCTGGCCGCTTCCATCGCCCATGAATTCAACAACCCGATCTGCGGCATCCGCAACGTTCTGGGCGGCCTCCAGCGGCGCGTGGCCCTGGCCGGCCCCGACCGGGAACTGGTGGAAATGGCCATCCGGGAATGTGACCGGGTGGCCCGCCTGACCGGTGATCTGCAGAGCTTCAATCGTCCGACCTCGGCCCAGCTCGACCTGCTCGATCTCCACGCCGCCCTGGCCGACATCCTGCTGCTGTGCAAAAAAAACTTTCAGAACGAGGGGATCAAGGTCCAACTGGAGCTGGCTCCCGACCTGCCCCGGATCATGATGGTGGCGGATCAATTAAAACAGGTTATGCTCAATCTGCTCACCAACGCCGGTGAAGCCATCGGTTCCGGCGGCGGGTCGATCAGCATTGCCACCCGCAGGATCGGGGCTGAAGTGGCGATCAGCTTCACCGACACTGGCGCCGGAATCAGCCCTGATAACCTTAATCATATCTTCGAGCCCTTTTTTTCCACCAAGTCAGCGGTGAAGGCCACCGGGCTCGGGCTGGCGGTAAGTTACGGGATCATCAAGCGTCATGGCGGTAGAATTGAAGTGGCAAGCGAGGAGGGGCAGGGGGCATGTTTTACCGTTTTCCTGCCGGTGGCCCCGGATGATTGACCGGATCTTGACAAATCGCGGTCAGTTGAGCAGTCGCCGGCAGCGCTCGGGAATAAGCGCGCGGCCGGTTTTAGCCTCATTTAACTGGTAACAGGCCCAATAATGAAAAAAACAAAAATTCTCCTGGTGGATGACGAAGACCTGATCCGGGCCAGCTTGGCCATAGATCTCGATGAATCCGGTTATGAAGTGGTGGCGGCCGCCGGGGGCATGGAGGCCCTGCTGGAGTTCCGAGCCGGGAACTTCGATTTGGTCATCACCGATCTCTTGATGGAGGAGATGGATGGGCTGGCCCTGCTCAGCGAGCTGCGGGCCGAGGCGCCGGAGATCGGGGTGATCATCCTCACTGCTTTCGGCGATTTGCCCACGGCCATCGAGGCGATCCGGCTGGGGGCGGATGACTACCTGTTGAAACCCTACAAGTTCGAGGAGTTGCAAACCCGGGTCAACATCTGCCTGCAAAAGCGGGCATTGAAAAAGCGGATCAAGGTTTACGAAAATTTCCTGCCGATCTGTGCGGTATGCCGCAAAATCCGCGATGACGAGGGCCGGGAGCCGGGTAGCGGCCCTTGGCTGCACATGGAAGAGTTCCTGGCCCAAAAAGCCGGACTGCGCCCCAGTCACACTTATTGCCCCCACTGTTTTGCCGCCGCCAGCCGGGACATCGGTTAATCGGCCAGGTGGCGAGGTGCAATGGGCAGGAGTCGGTTGCTGCCTGAACCAACAGGGCCCCGGCGG